>JAEOTI010000503.1 GCA_016839955.1 Candidatus Hodarchaeota archaeon
CGAGAATAATGAAAGAGGGATAGTGGAATGGCTTCACCCCGAGAAGAAGCAGAGCTGATAATTAAGGTTCTTTTCAGTGAATTTGGATCAATTGGAGCTAATAAATTTCGTTCACCTCCACTTGTAGATGGAAAAGAAGTAATTCAATGGTTAAGAAATAACGATCTCTCATATAAGCATTTAGAGTGGCCAAGTTTCTATATCAAGCATTATTTGCGTTACCTTCTTGATTCTGAACTCCCAGGAAAGTTTGAACATTTTGATCCATGGACAAGGTTATTTTTAGTTAAAGGAGAGTTTTCTTGGGATATCCGTCTTAAATCATCAAGATATGAATCACCAGAAGTTCCTTTTGTTGATAAATCGTTCCTCGATAATCATTTGGAAAAAAATGAAGGTTATGGGTTATTAGTTGGAATAACTCACTTTAAATACGATAAAGATGGAAGTTTTGTAAAATGGCACGAAGAATTCAAAGGTGGTCCAAGTGAATATACAAAGCAACGAATCGATGAAGACCGACCAAGTAAGGTAAGAAAGACTGCTTTCTTTATTGGTGAAATCTTGGGATTTTATTTAACACGCGAAGATTTAAAGCTAGGCCTCGAAAAAGGGTGGGCTGATCCAACTTTCCAAGAAGGCATGAGATTACCAAGTGGAGCTCCAAGGAAAGGTAAATATCAATTAGATATCCAACAGATGAAATCAGAGAAGTGCTATTTAGGGCCTTGGAAGTTCAATGACCGTCCCAAAGATTTTACAGATGATTACCCAGAAAAAGATTAAATTCCCCTCCTAAATTATGCTGTTTTCAAATTCCTTTAGAGATGAATTTTAAAATACGTGATTCATCATTAAAATTCTATTAATACCAGAAATGTGTGTTATAATTATGCGTTCACCACGAAAGGAAGCTGAAATGATCACGGAAGTATTATTTGATGAATATGGGTCAATAGGGGTTATTCCCCCTTGTCTTCCTCCGATTCAAGAGGGTAAGGAAGCGGTACAATGGCTAAAAAAGAAAGGAATAGAGTATAGAGAAGATAATTGGGTAGAGCTTTATTTCAAATTCAGGACACTTGAATTGTTAGAAAATAAAAAACCTGGACAATTTAAGCACATTATCTTTCATAACAATCATTTTTTAGTAAAAGGTGATTATTCTTGGGATATCCAAACCGAAACTCTAGATTCTTGGGATAAGAGACTTCTGGACAAATTTCTTGACAAACATGGTGGAATGGGTGTACTATTAATAACTACATTTTCAGAAAGTAATACGTCTGGAGAATCTGGAGCAGATTTCATTGTATTATATATTACAACTTATTTTCTTACTAAAGAAAACATTCAGGGGTTGAAGAATGAAAGTAAAATTTCACATAATAAGGGATACCTTTTTACAAAGAACTTCAACTGTGATTCCTAGCATGTTGGCTAGTTACATTAATCCAGATAAAAAATCATTGGATTTTGTTGAAAAGAATTTTTTCTATTTTGAAACTCAATTATCGTTTAATTGATAATTTAACAAGTCCCCTTTTTAATTCCAATTCTAGTAAATGATGTGTAATCCTCTGAATGTTGTCAAACTTAGGTTTGAAGACGTTTTGGACATATCATCTTCTCAAATTATTCGTGTTGAACATATGTTGTACTTCGTAGGACACTTTTATTGTAGAAACTAGTGAAATTACAAAAAAATACAACAATGAATTATATTTTCCTTAAAAATTGAAGAGAAATTAGGACAACCTTTGAAAAGGATACTTAAAATATTTTGACAAATTTTTTTTAGCTTTTTTGATATAAAACTGAGAGATTTAAGTCCTACATAATGTATTCTTTATTTTATCAAGAAATTTCTATTGTTTTTCTATTATGTTGCTTTTTCTATCATGTAAAATATAATGTTTCAATGAAGTAAAGTTCTAACTAAAATGATATAAGAAAAATTAAGCCAGTTGGTAAATCCAGATAAATTTCATTATTCTGGTCATTCTTAAAACTGGCACAGAATAACATTTGATTCATCCTTGATAATGTTTGGGAATGGAAGAGGTTGTAGTGAAATGTAAAATCAATCAATTTTTTATTGAAATCAAAAGATCTATCAGGACATTCAGTATAAAGGAGTTTTTTGAATTATACTGCAATCATCTTCGCTTAAGGTGAGTGAATTGTCAGAAACGTATGAAAAAGGATTATTAAGAGTATTCTTAAGTTCCACTTTTCGTGATCTCAAGGAGATGAGGAAGAAACTACTAGCGCAATTAATATCGGCATTCGAAGGATCCGCAATGGAATACTTTGCTGCAAGAGGAGTCAGTTCACAAATAGTCACTTTGGAAGAATTAAAGAAGTCAGATATAATTCTTTTTCTCATTTCGTCATATTATGGTTCAGATATTTCCGAATGTGAGTTCATAAAAAAATGTAAGGCCACTTGTGGAATGAAAGATGGAACAGAGAGAATATCATACACATGGTGTGAATATCGGTTTTCAATTTCAGAAAATAAGCCACATCAAACATATTTGATTCAGGATAATTGGCCTTCTAGAAGCCAAGCGCTCAAAATATGGCAGATGAGGGATGAAATTGAAAAAGAATTTTGTCCTAGGATAAAAACAGAAACTGAAGGAATTACCAAGGTTATCAATGATCTTGCAAAGATGATTATAATCTGGTATGCAGAACATAAGATTAATTTCAATAAGTTTTGTGGAAGAAGAGTACTTCTAAAGACTCTGTTTAATCAAATTAACAAGACTGTAGAGGTTGTTGGGATCGGAGGAATTGGTAAAACGACAATATGTGATGTTACTCTACTTATTCATAAATTATTAGGTAGAAATATAGTCTGTATAAGATTAGAAGAAGGTTACTCCTCTGGTAGCGGATATGAATTTGCACATAAAAAACTCCCATCTTATCATTTATCTGATGCAACAATTGATAATATTGTTGATATTTTAGATTTAGGGGATGGTATAAAAGGTTTAAGTGAAGATATCAAGATTGACATCATCCTTCGCCAACTGGATAAAGATCTTGGAACCATTCTTTTAATTGATAATTTTAAGGAGAATGAGGGGTTAAGGAAATTAATTAGGAAAGGAACTCAGCTTACTAAAGGATGTATTCTCATTACATCTAAAAGAGAACTTGGTTTAGGATTCTATCGTTTACCTGTAGCGAGCATGGAGGAGGAAAGGGACGAATTAGTAAAAATTATTGCCTCTAGAATGGGAAAAGAAATAATGATTGAGGAGTCAAAAAGAATAGAAGAAATTTCAGAAGGTCATCCGATTGCCATACATCTACTCATTAGCAATTTAGGAAGAATTCCAATTGATAATTTACAGAATTTCAAAGAAGGTCTCGATTTTTCGAGAGAAGAAGATGTTATGGAATACATGAATCGGTTGATAAAGAATAGTATTAGTTTTGAAGCATATAACCTTATAAAAGATTTGGCAGTTCTCGAAAAGCAAACAGAAATCGAAATAGTTCATTATGCTTTCTTAGAAACATATCCCAATTTGTCCATAGAAATCTTTGGTGAACTTCTAGATGCATTTATTATAGATAGAAAAGGGGAAAATTATATTTGGTCATATTATCAAATCCAAGAGGTGGTACTTGAAGATAAACCCGAGAGACATAGATTAGCTGCAGAATATTATAGAAAAAAGTTGGAAAAATATCATAAAAAGCTTGGTGATAAAATATTATTCCAATACCATACCACTAAATTTGCTTATAATGATCCAATCTTACAGTCTTAACGTAACTATGGGAAGAGGTATTTTGGTTCTGTTGGTTAAACAGAAACATTTAAATGGGTAGTTCTGTTACAGAAGAGTTGAGGTAACTCTAAATGACTGTAACAGAAACTACTGA
>JAEOTI010000504.1 GCA_016839955.1 Candidatus Hodarchaeota archaeon
ATTTTAGAAGATGATGAAAAGATAGATTTGAAAAATTTAGAATTTAATGTGATTAAGCCTTTAATTTGGTGGTAGAAATGGGAGTTAAGGAAAAAATTCCTCTAGTGTACCAAAATATCGCAAATATATTTTCATCATATGTTTCATTACCATTTGAATGGATGAAATTAGATTTAAAATCCTTTTCGGACAACATTTCTTTATATGACTATCAACAAGAGGCATTAAAGAGAGCTATTGAACTTCTATTTCATTATTATGAGATAATACATAAATTTGTAGAAGGAGAAAGAAACGATTCTTCTATCAAAAGAAAAAAAAAGTATCATAAAGATATTAGACTCACTAATCCAGAATTAATAGACAATTTAAGCATTAAAAGAAAAAATTACCCCTTACTTTTCAACAAATTAAAAGAATATTATACGATAGTCGAAGAAAATGGTGATGAAAAAGTTCCCTTTCAATTTTTTGTAAATCGTATGAGTTTCTGGATGGCCACGGGTTCTGGTAAGACGATAGTATTAATTAAATTAGTCGAGCTTTTAGATCAACTGAAAGAATCAAAATTAATCCCTAATAACGACATACTCATCCTGACACAGAGAGAAGATTTGATTGATCAGATTAAAAGCCATATAACTGAATTTAATTTAACAGCAAAAAAGAAAATAAAAATATGGAATTTAAAAGAGTACGATAGAGCGAAAAGATTTCTTATCCCGTTGCATAAGGAGAAGATAAATGTTTTTATTTATCGTTCCGATTTAATTACTGACGAAACAAAAGATAAACAGCTTGGATTCGAAGATATTGAAAACAACGGAAATTGGTATGTTTTACTAGATGAAGCGCATAAAGGTGTGGCAGAAGACTCGAAAAGACAGCTTTATTTCTCAATTTTTACTAGAAATGGGTTTCTATTTAACTTTTCAGCAACTTATACAGATCCTTGGGATATTGTAACAACAATATATAATTTCAATCTTGATAGTTATATACGAAAAGGGTATGGTAAGAATGTATTCTTATCTCAACAAGCAATTAATATTTTTAAGAATCTAGATGAAATTAATGAAAGAGAAAGGCAGAAAATAATCTTAAAATCCTTTTTTTTGCTTACAATTATCCAAAATTCCAAAAAAAGCATAGATAAGAGTGGTAGATCTTTCTATTATCACAATCCATTGTTAATTTCCCTAATGCACACTGTCAACCCAAAAGACTCAGATCTTATTACATATTTTCAACAAGTGGCAAATTTCTCAAAAGGAAATATTGAAGAAGATCTCTTTGAAGAGATAAAAGAAGACCTTATCGAAGAATTCTCTAGAGATAAAGAATACATTTTCGGCAATGAGATATTACGAATTCATGAAGCAACTATAAGGAATATTGAAATCAAAGATATTCTGTTGAATGTGTTTAATGCTTCTTCTTTTGGGAATGTTGAAGTAATTAAGATCCCTCAAAATAAAGAAGAACTCATATTCAAGTTAAAAACTTCTGAACTCCCCTTTGCACTAACAAAAATTGGTGACATAAGTGATTTTTTAAAAAATCTTCATAATTATGAAATAAATGAATCTTATGATAATGAAAGTTATTTTGAACGTCTTAAAGAAGACACAAATTCTATAAACATATTGATGGGTTCAAGAGCTTTCTATGAAGGCTGGGACTCAAACAGACCTAATGTCATGATTTTTATAAATATTGGGAGTGAGAGAGCTAAAAAATACGTTACACAATCAATTGGTCGGGGAGTCAGAATCGAACCAATCAAGCATAAAAGGAAACGACTCATACACTTAACAAGACTACAGGATAGAGAGGCAAAAGATCTGTTTAAAAAAATCCGTAGAGATGATATTACATTAATTGAGTCTCTCTTCATATTTGGAACTCGTAAAAAAAGCCTAGAAACAATTTTAGAGAATATCATCTATGAAAGTGAGTCTACTGGAGAAATAGTTGAATTAGAGAAAAATATAGAAACCAAAACCAAAACCCTTCTCATTCCAACATATACAGTTAAAAATGAATCATTAAAAGTAGAGGAACTTCCCAAATTTAAAGCAAACAAAGAGTTTCTCATCAAATTCATCGAGTGGTTAGATGATGAAAGGTTAGTTTTGGGACTATTCTCTCACAATCATTTTCTTACTCCTGCAACAATCAAACGAGCTGAAGAATACCTAGTTAATGGAAGTTTTGAACAAACACAATCTGAAGATGTCTTATCAGATTTCTCACACCTGCTAGAACATATAAACATAAATTTACATGATTTAGATAGATTTGTTGAATTATCTAATGAGATTATACACTTTAAAAATATAAGAATAACATTAGAGAAAAAGAAAATACAAGAATTGAAAAAATTAATCAATAAGGTGAAGTCTTACAAAGATCCTTCAATTATAAAAGAAGAATTACAACGAGAATTCAACTCGAGGAATATTACATTAGAAGAGTACACGGAAGGCATCGAACTACTGAATAAAATGTCAGATAAGGAAAAATTTCGAGTAGATAGTTCCTCTCTTTCAATAAGACATATTATCAATCATTACTATCTACCCATCATCATTTCAGAAGAAGAAAAAGCTGATTATATAAACCACATAATCTCAATTGAGAGTGAAAAACAATTTATTGAACAGTTAGGAGATTATATTCAGAAGGAAGGGAATTTTTTAGGATATTTTGATTGGTGGATGTTTAGTAAGATTGATGAATATCTTGATGAAGTTTTCATCCCTTATTATAACAGAAAAAACCTTAGAATTGAAAAATTTAAACCAGACTTCATATTCTGGTTGCAAAAAGAGGATAAATACTATATTCTTTTCATTGATCCGAAAGGAATTACATATGCCGATTATCAATACAAAGTAGATGGGTACAGAATAATTTTTGAAAATGATGGAATAAAAAGGAATTTTCTTACAGAAGGAGTCAATATCCAAGTCCATCTGTTCTTATTTACTAAAGATAAAAACAAGGTTTCAACGGGTTATAGAGAATATTGGTTTGATTCTTTTGACCAAATACTGTCTAAAATCATGAACTCTATAAAAACTACTAAAGACGATTTAATAGGCTCATAAAAAAGTTTTCAAGATTACACATTTGTTCCAAGTTTTTTTTCAATAAATTCTGTTAAACTCGTTAAAAAATTACCAACCTCCTTTATTGTATAATTTTCAGTTTTTTTATGCGCTGCATCATTACCAATGTCAAACCATGCTTGAATCTGTCTCCATTCATGTGTAGAAAGATAATTGCTCTTTTTAAGTTTATCATTTAGCTGAGATGCTTTACTATGTGAATTATAGACTATAGGAGGCTTTTGTTTGTCACACAATCTTCTTATCGTTTGTTCCAAAACTACTCTGCCATAAACAGCTGCTGCTCTTTTGAAACCAGATTTTAGCAGGTAATTCGCTCTTTCAAGAACTGATTCAAAGATATCACCTGATATCTGATCTTCCAATCCTTCCAATAACCCCTTATCGATCTCATTTTCAATACTCTTTAATATTCCAAGAACACGATCAAAATGGGTTCCCCCCCAGCCTGCTCTTAAGTTATAATACTCTGGCCAGTAGATCTTGTAAATATTGTACTTTTTTTCTTCTGGAAAATAAATATCTGTAAATTCACTAATTCGATTATCAGAGGCATTGAGGATTTTCTTCAATAAGCTTAAAGTACGAAACTTCCAAGTTTCAATTTCCTCTCTATTAATTTCAGAGAAGTCAACATAATCATCTGGTTTAACTGTTTTTAACAGCTCATCCTTTATTTTCACGGTTTTTTTTGTAATATCCTTCAATTCTGTTGATATAACTTTTTTTAAAATTATAACTCAAATTTTCTATTCTCTCCTTCTATCCACAATTTATCAATGGCTTTCCTTACAATTTTCAGTACCCTCACAAAAACCTGATTTCTATACATTAATTAGTATTAAAATTGTACAATTAGATTAAATATTCTCGCAAGATTTCATCTTTAACTCTGTTCGTTTCACTTTATCTAATGCTATAAAAATCTTGTCGCTAAAATCTAGTATTTGCCGTTCCTGCTATGTTAAAACTATGATCTAACAATTTCTAGTCAGACATCTTACTCTAGCTATCCCAAGCTGCTGAAATGAATCTAGATTGAATAATCAATTTGACAGTTTATGTTTCATTTAACAAATTCAATCACATAAGACATTAAATGTGATAATTGCCCTTTTTTTTGTCCATTCACATCTGGATCCAAAATATGCGCAACTTGACCTGTTTTCCCATGAATAGATATGGGTAGATGTAATAATCGTCTTAGATCTATCATCACCTTGTGATCAATGCGGGGCACCCATCGACGAAGAATTTCATCGTATGATATGAAATTCCCCTCCAATAAAGAAGGAAACTAAAGGTATATCTATTGGATTTTTGAATGAAACATTTGTTTTGCTCTTAGCCCAGCAATCACTCGTGTATCCTGTCTAGAAACACATATCTCATTTACTATATTGTCAACTTATACTTCAGCAATTGTCAACTTTTGCTTAAACTCACAGATAGAATAGCAAAATCAAACCTGAAAATTCTTTTATAGTATCTGGAACCAAAAAAAAGTTTATTGACCATTTATTGATCACAATACTATTTATTGTATTGACAATAAATTTGTCATAGTGACAACAGATTTGTCACTCACTGCCAACAAATTTGTCATTCATCAAGCAAAACTCCCTATTTATCCACACTTAGAATAACCACAAACCCGACAAAGTACGCATCCTTCACTATGCTCCACAAGATTCCCACATTCAGGACATTCTGGACGTAATCCTGAAGTAGTATGAGAAAGATAAATAGAG
>JAEOTI010000505.1 GCA_016839955.1 Candidatus Hodarchaeota archaeon
AAATTTTCGGAAGATTTCATTATTTGCTGTTTCATGGGAAGTTGTATTATGAGGATTAGAAAAGCAGGCAAGATGGATGTTGAAAAAGCCTCCATTATTGAAAAAATCACTTAAGTTCTTTGAATTAATATTACGAACTACCATGCCAATGAAGTTTTGAATAGCGAGAGAAGAGACTCTTAACTCGATAAAATCAATATAACCTCTAACATTTTCAAAACTCCTATCTAAAAATTCAATATTAGATGGGATATAACCAATGTTTTTGGAGAGAGGCATATAACTCACACGAGGATTTAAGCACCTGATAATTGAGATTCTTCATCTAATACTGAATGTTGAGTTAATCTTGTAGTTGAATACTTAACTTTCCTATCAATCAGAAGTCTATCAGGCTTATAATGAAGGGCGACACATCCCATCTTTAAAAGTTCACCTGAGGTACATTTTAAACAATGGGTACATTTTGTTGAATCTACTACAAATTGTTCATCAATAATTTTGATTGCTCCGTTTGGACATAGCCCTACACATGCAGCACATTTAATGCAATTGTAAGATTTGTTTAATTGGCGGATTAGTCTCCCTCTAAGGATTCGTTTTTTATGCTTATTTTTTTCAAAGATTTTGTATTGAAGTCTATTAGACCCTTCAAAATATCGAATAGTAAACTTTTTTCCTTCTATTTTAAATAATGTCCGATCTCCGATGGGAATCCCTTTAGGTTGGCCAAATATCTTGAGAAATTCGTATGAATCGCTTGTTAACGGATAATCTAACGATATTACCATCATTTCCGCCTGTTTGCATGGATTCGATTCATTATCGAAAGAGTTTTCTTTAGAAAAATCATCTTGGTGTTTTGTGAAGGAGTCATCTGTTTCCATTGTTTCGAATTCATTAGAATTAGAATGTGAAATATCACCGATTATTCTATTATGATATTTAACCCTTCGACCTTTCCATACTTGATCATAAATCCAATCTTCCGCATAATTATGATCTGTTTCTTTTGAAATTGATTTAGAAAAATCTTGAAGGTGTTTATACCATTTCTTAGCTTTTTCAGGTCGGATTTTCTCAAACAGGTAAGTATCGAAAAGGCCATTATTTGGACAAGCCCAACAACCTACTCGTGCAAATCCTTCTTCATATAGAGGATTTAATGGTAAATTTTGCCATAATGTATAAAGCCAAACATCGATTTCTGTCCAAATTAAAATGGGATAGGCGCTATATTGTCTTTGGAGTTTAGTATTCTGATGTTCCCGTGGATATTCAGCTCTTACATTCGATTCTTCTCTTCTAATCCCATCAAAACTTAAAGTACTGGTAGATAATGTTGAATAGTACTGATTAGCTGGTGCTGCTTTTTGTGTTGAACAACACCAACGCATTATTCGGCTTGGGGGCCCTAATTCTTTGCAAAGAGCTAGGAAATTATTCTTAGACTTTGCCTCAATCACTTTTCCGAAAATGGCCCTATATTTTTCGTCTATTTCCCTGACATAGTCTACTGTTTCTTGGTATTCAATATCTGTGTTTGAAAAAAGTAATGATATCTCGCCCAATGCTTTTTTGACTAAATGAGCGGTCACAGCACTATCTTTGCCACCGCTAAACGAAGCTAATATCTCATACCCTCTTTTTTTCTTAGCAACTCTTTTGATAAATCTTATTGCTTCAGCTTCTAATTTCTCAAGTTTTTGTATATTTCCCTCAATTAGCTTTTGACGATAATCAGGATCTTCCCAAAAATATCCGTTGATTTTGCATTGAGAGCGTCTAATACTAATTTGGTTATGTATTTCATCAATCTCCAATTTTCGATTCATTAATTTCCAATCATTTGTATTTTCATCATTAACCAGAGCTAACTTGAAATGCGCTAATCCCCTTGACATTTCAGAGTAAAGAAAATTACGGCTACGATAGAGAATTCTGGGAAATCTTGCTTCCCGGTCTTTTTTGGTCTCTTCTTCTCCTTTTCCTCCTATATTGATCTTATTTACGAAGAGATCCTTGTACATCTTATATTCTTTCCTTCCAACAGGTTTTACACGAGAAGGAAAATCGACGACAATATGTGATTTCGTCCGTAAACCCTTCTTACCTCTTTCAAGTTTTTCTGTTAAATATTTCCCGCATTCCCTTTGAATTAAGGGGACATTACACTCTGTACACCATTTAAATGCTCTCATGAAATATTCTCCCATAATAGTATGTTTTCTTGAGCAATTACATCTTTTTCTAAGTCATGAAATTTTCCCAATCTAGTAACTATTAACAGATCCACTTTTTGTCCGATATAATCCACAATATGCTGAAAGCTTGTATCGTCAGCAGTATGCAATGTTTCATCAATTATGAAGAAAGGAAACTTTCGTAAAAATGCATTCTTGATTGAAAAGCCAACGATAATCGCAATTAATCGTCGTTCTAGACCAGAAAGTTCTTTAAAATCTCCAGGTATTCCTGTTTTCCGAATGATTTTAATATTGAAATTATCATCAAAACATATTTTTTTTAACCTAGGAATATTTAGCTCATCTATCATTTGTTCTAGATGGTTGTTTATCTTATCCAAGATATTTTCCTGAACAGAAACAATTTTCTTTTGTAAGAACAAAGTTATCTGCTTTAAATTCCGCCGTTGAACATCATAGATTTTAAGCCACGATAATTGAGTTTTGATTTTAGCTAAATTTTCTTCAGTACCAATTAATTGCTTTTCCAGTTGTTTGAGTTCACCTTGAATTTCCCTTTCCATGATTTGAATCTCTTGTTTTTTTTCAGATTTATTTCTTATTTGAACCTGAAGATCATCGTATATCGCCTGTAATTTTTCGATTTCAGTCTGTATATTACTTATGTTTTCTTGAGCTGCTTCTAAATTCCTCTGTTTGCGATTAATATCATTATTTAGTCTCTGAATTCTCTTTTTCAGATTCTTCTTATCTTTGGGAAGCCCAACTTTAAGATTATGAAGTTTCTTTTCACATTCTTCTCTTCTTTTTTGGAGTTCACTCATATTGTTGCTAATCGCCATTTTTTCTTCTTTGAAGCGGAGATTTTCGTCTTCAATGCTTTTCAGCTTTTGAGACAGCTTTTCTTTTGATATAATAGAACTACAATGTTGACATTCGATTGCATCGTTTGTTAAAGTCTGGGTGAAATTAGTTATCAGAAGCTCCCGTTGTGAGATTTCACTATTCCTTTCTCGCAATTTCACCCTTATTCTCGCAATTTCGTCATCTAGTCTTTCTATCTCTTCATTAAAAGAATCAATTCGATCTTTTGCAGAACTAAATTCGTCCCCGATTATTGCGAGTTCTAATTCCAACGTATCTTTTTTTCGTTTCAGAGCTGGTACAAGAGAGCTCAATTCTCTCTTTTTTTCCTTCAACTTGCTCAATCTATTTTTACTTTCACCCAATTCTTTGGAGATGCTCTTGAATTGTACCAGAATAGCTGGATCAGCCGTTTCAGAAACCTCAGATAGTTGAAACTTTTCAAACTCCGTTTTCTTTTTATTGATGTTCGAAAGAAATTTCTTATGCTCAGTTTGTAAGCGACGCTTTTCCATTAGCAGTTTTTGTGATTCTTTACCTTTTTCATCCCTGTAACGTGAATCTAGTTTTATACAAATGGCATAAGCTTTTTCATAATAGTTCAACTCCGTCATTCGTACAAACCAATCTTTTAAGATTGCGAAATCTCCCTTAATCACAGCGTCCATAAGTTCATGGTTTTCCGTTAGAAAAACAAGTTGAGTTGCGATTTCCTTTTTTGTTAACAATTCTTGTTTCCTTATGCGAACTGTTCCATCCGATGTCCTTCCTAATTCTGCAAAAAATTTGTCGTTTCCATTTTTTAGGCTCACTTCCCCAGTTAAAGCAGATGAATTCAAAAAATGAGGGTCAATTACTTTAGAAGATTTAGGTAATAGTAATTGGAAGGCATGTAGTAGGCTTGTTTTTCCTGCAGCATTAGGCCCTGATATGATATTCGCTCCAGGTTTGAATCTAAAGGTATGTTTTCCAAAGAAATAACCAATATTTTCTATATTTAACTCCCATTCGTCCATTGATATTCCCTAGTCCAAATTCTTAACGAAATCATCTATAAGTTTCTCTGCTTCTTTTTCAGATGCTTTTGTTCCTCGTTTTAAGGCACTAATAACTTCATTTTTAATGAAGATCTTAATTTTTTCGTCTAGGTTATCTTTAGCTTCATTTTTTCTAATTTTTGATCCCATATCTTTACCTCATTGATTTTTGCTGGAATTTGATGTGGATATATTGGAGTCTGTTTCCATATTGAAACCCAAGGATCAAATTTCTCTCTAATTTTTTTAATCAAATATAGTCCACGGGTGTTATTTTTTAGAATAATCCAAGGTTTGAAATCTTGGCTTTCTTCTCTTGACATCCCAGAAATTCTGACATCCATCTCGAGTATCGCTTCTTCATGTTTCTCAACTAGATAAAAGAGACATTTCTTCATGTTTTCGTTCTCTACAAAATTAATTAGTACAAATATTGAATCCATGACAAGTCACTTTAAGTTAGCTTGATCAAATTATAACATTTCTTAAATAATCGTTTTTATCCATTTATAGCATAAAATCTTGAATTGGGAATATTACCTAAGCCAGGATAACTATGACCTATGGAATCCCTGAACAATGCAAATAAATCTATAGTTTTTGAGAGGAGTAACTGCAAGCTCATAGCAATTCAATAGTGGATTTGGTTATAGATATTATTTATTCAAATTATTGGTAATGCCTGTGTAATCCAGGATCAATATGGCCCTGTGTAGATATTTGAAACACTTGTACTCAAAAAGCTTTTTATTCTATTTTTCGTTGCTTACGACATTAATTATGCATCAGCTCATTCTATTTTGAATTTGACCAAACACATCTCATTTTAATGTTGAACACACCCTAATAGTCCGTAAAACCATTTTGACTTCCTTTGTAAGAGCTTTAACTCTCCTTCAGATAAGGAGGGAAGATAACTCCCAGTGTTTCACTAATAAACAGTGGTAGTACCTTAAATCGACGCTCTAATGTGAATGTCATACGCATGTTGTCTCCAATAACTTCCTGGGGTTGGTATACGTTCTTCACCTCCTAAAGTATCCAGTCATTTATAAATCATCAAAAGTTGGTGTTCTGTTTTAACTTGATTTTTGACTGCTTTTTCGACCGAAAAAGATTTTATATTCTTTAGAGGCATAAAAACTATAATTGGTAATATCCAAGCAGCCATTTCTTAATGGAACTTCCAACAGGTGTAATTGAAAAATCCATGTCGGATCATGTTCAAATTGCAAGTATAAACCGAATATATCTTTATTAGGATATAAATTTCTTAGTAAGAGCATTGGAAAAACTATTTGATGAATACTAAAACTCTTTTCAATATCTTTTTTGGCCTCAATTGCAATAATAACTTTATCTGATTCTAAAATCGCATCACATTCCATTTGAGTCGAACTAATGTTAATTTTTTCTGAAGAGATGTAAATTTCTCCTTGAACATTGGTGTTTATTCTACCAGAGTGAGAAAATACGTGATTTTCACCTATAATCTCGACCATAAATGCGCTAATTATTCCCGTTCTGATCGCAAGGAATATACCTGTTTCCTCATTTACTAGTTCAGAATTGATGAGTATCGAATCAGAATAAATAGGCCTAAAGGGGGGTCCTTTGTAAGAACTAAAATTCTGTGGTATTTTGGGAAAGAGAGATCCAATTTCTCTTTCCTCACCTGTTTTAGTCAGAACACATTCTCCTGAGCCTGTTCTAAAAAGTTCTAATTTAAAATCCTTGAGAATTCCAGGCAATCTCTCTTGGCAATATTGAGGAATCATTCTTACAGGTCTTAAGTCTAATCTTCGGAAATCCTCTCTTTCAATCTTAAAAGTAATTGAATTTGGATCATTCAACCAAGGGTCTAATTTCAGTTTAATTTCTGGATCTTGCAGCAATTTTTCCCACTTTGACAATAATATTCCCTTCAAAGGTAATTGAATTTAGATTATTCAACCAAGATTAATTTTTAGCTTAATTTATGGGCCGTTCAAAGATTATTCCCGATTCGATATTATTCTTACATTCTTTCTTGGATTATTAGCCGTTTTTATCACTTTATGATCTTTAATGTTTACTCTGTTGAATCGAAGCCATTCTTCCCATACTACCTTCCTACCCATTATTGTACCAAGTTTTTTGCCTTTAAAGAATGTTTCGTTATTTAATAGTCCCAATTCTTCTTCATTGCTCGTTAATTCAGCAAACCTTAAATAATACTTGTAATCTTTGTCAACAAAGAGTTCTTTCCGGTGGAGTATTTGTCCTCCTCCTTTTATTATGCGAACTGTTGGAGGGGAAATAGATAGGTTAATACTAATACTTTGTTTTAATTCGGGATGGCCTTTTTCATCAAATTGAGGATAATGCAGGAAAGAGACTCTTTTTTTCCGCAGATTAATCTTTACCAAGTTCCATTGATCTTTTTGAGCGGGGTTCAATATCCGTCTTGATATTTCATACAGATTCCGAAGTTCCTCCTCCAATGTATCAATATAGCTTCGATGCACATAAAAATCATCTGCTACTCTCTTACCTACCACTATCATTACTTCCACTCAATTAAAGTAAGAGAA
>JAEOTI010000506.1 GCA_016839955.1 Candidatus Hodarchaeota archaeon
AGAAATGTGAAATAATAATAAGAAGGATATCACTAGTAATAGAGGATTCAGATATATATTTCATTACGTTTTCCCTAGAAAAGCTTTAAATTAATAGAATCTTTGGCAGAATATGGTGGGGTGACTCAAAAGGTTTATTACTTATATTTATTTCTTTAAATCTTCTGTTTATAGATTTAGAACATCAAAAGTACTTTTTGTTTAAACCATCATGTTTTACAAGTGGTTTTAAGATATTTAAATACAGACATAAAGCGGTTTTGAAGTATGAAGAAGTATGATGCGATAAGACATGGATAAGATACTTAAGTCATATCAAAAAAAAGATTCCAATATCGTTCATTGCTTTTCTTACTTGGAGAAAATTATTTTGACTAAATTACGTGTGGCTTTTCATGGAACAGGTTTTATTGGCCTCGTTAGTGCAGCTTGTCTAGCAACAAGGAATATCCCCACAATCTGTTCAACTTTCAATGAAAAGAAAGCCCATCTTATTAATCAGGGGATCCCTCCTTTCTATGAGAACGGTCTAGCAAAACTCCTAAGGCAAGCGAAAGATAGCGGCAATTTTAAATGTGTTATTGGAAGAACAGAAGCGGTTCTTGATTCTGACATCAGTATGATAACTGTTGGTACACCCATGAGACAGGATCGTAGTATTGATCTCCGTTTTATACATCAAACTGCAGAACTAATTGGTAAGGCATTAAATCAAACTTCTTCATATCACACAGTTGTTACCAGATCAACAGTTGTCCCAGGAACCACACGAAATCTAATTGGTAAAATAATTGAAGAAAAATCTGGTTTACAAATGGGAGAGGATTTTGGCCTGTGTATGCAACCTGAGTTTTTAGCTGAGGGAAGATCAATTTTAGATACACTAGAACCAGACAGAATCATTATTGGAGAATACAATACAAAATCAGGCGATAGATTAGAACGATTATATAGAGAGTTCTACAATGCACACTTAGAGAAATGTCCTATCCTCCGAATGAACCTAGAAAGTGCAGAACTCGTGAAGTATGGAAATAATTGCTTACTAGCAACAAAAATTTCTTATGCTAATGAAATGGCACGAATAGCAGAATTAGTCCCAGGAGTTGATATAGAGGAAGTAATAAGAGGAGTTGGATTGGATTACAGAATTAATCCTGAATTCTTAGGTTCAGGTGTTGGTTTTGGAGGTTCATGTTTACCAAAAGACGTAAATGCGATCTTAGCTTTTGCTAATGAAAAAGGTTACAACACACGTCTTTTTAAAACGATTCTGGATATTAATGAAGATCAAGCATTACATGCTGTAGAAATAATTAAGGAAGAACTTATAGATTTATCAAACAAACGAATTGCTTTACTAGGACTTTCTTTTAAACCTGGTACTGATGATACGCGTTATGCTCCATCAATTCGAATTGCCAAGGCACTTCGAGCTGCTGGTGCAACAGTGGTTGCGCATGATCCAGTAGCAGAAGAATCAGTAAAAATAGTACTAAAAGATGAAATAATATACGCAAAAACTATCCAAGAGGCACTTGATCAAGCAGATGGAGCGATTTTAGTAACTGAATGGGAGGATTATCGTAATCTCTCCCCTGATGATTTTCTAAACAGTATGAAAACTCCAATTGTTGTTGATGGACGTCATGTGTTCAATTTCGATTCTTTTTCCAAGAAATTAAGATTCAGGAAGATAGGAAGAAGGTTAATCAGCAGCGTATGAGCATTTTTAATGTCTTAGACCTCAATTCCAACAACACCAGAGAGAATCTTCATTAGATAATCGAAAAATTGAAAATTAAAATTTCATAAATTGCACTACAATTACTTTAATCCCTTAATTATGGAATTTAAATGACAAAAGCTCGAATTACTATCACGATCGATCCTGATCTTCTAGAAAGACTAGATAAGCACATCGATGGAAAGTTAATCCGATCTCGCAGTGAAGCTATCGAGATTTTGCTTAAAAGACAACTTCGTTCAGAACGAACAGCTGTAATCTTAGCAGGTGGCTCACCAAAAACTTTGGTAGTTCCTGGAACAAATATTATTCGTCCTTTAGTAACAATTAATTCTACAACGTTAATTGAACAAATGATTCATCGAATAATCAATGCTGGTCATTCAAAGATAATAATTGTTGGACAGAAGAAAACTTT
Source organism: Candidatus Hodarchaeota archaeon (assembly GCA_016839955.1). The sequence continues at coordinate 2,166 of JAEOTI010000506.1, forward strand.
GGATTTGATATATGAAAAGTTTTTTTCAAACCGTATGGTTGCTGATAAACTAGAATTTGTTGAAGAAGTCCTGTCTCAAGGAACTGCAAGGACTTTGGAAACTGTGAAAGATAATGTTTCTACAAATTTCTTAATAGCTCCCTGTGATACATATTTCGACTTCAATATCGAAGATCTTTACCAATTTCATTTTCAACAGGGAGCCTTAGCTACTTTTGCCATTTACTCTAGAACATTGTTTGATAGCAAATACAAAGGGGTTGTAGAACTCGATGGATTTAGAATAATATCCCATGTTGAGCAGCCAGATGAACCACAGAGTCATTTAATCAAAACTATGATAGCTATATTGTCTGATAAGATTTTTGAATACATTCCTGCAGGAGATATGGTATGTCGATTAGAACAGGAAGTTATTAATTACTTGATTAAAGACAAAAAAGCTTTTGGTTATCCTGTGGCTGGAAATTGGTTTAATATCCACACTATTGATGATTTAGAACAATTAAGGGCATATTTGTTACAGCCCAAAAACGAAAAATGAGAAAGCTTACAAAAGCTCTTGTTCTTCCGTTATTTCAAAGAGATCAAGTGGTTTAAAGATTGAACCAGACTAGACTAATCTTAATAACTGGTGCAGCAGGTTTTATAGGATCACACACTTGTGAAAAAATGCTACAATGTGGTTCTTCAGTTATCGGGATAGATAACCTTAATGATTATTATGATGTAGAATTAAAGAAATACAACCTCAAGATACTAAGAGAATATGATCAATTTAAATTTATTAAGGCAGACATAAAGAATTTAGAAGCTCTACATTCTATTTTTACTAAATATTCTTTTACTGACGTCATTCATCTTGCTGCGCAAGCTGGTGTTAGATTTAGCCTGAAAAACCCCTTGATTTATCAAAAAGTGAATGTTGAGGGGACGTTGAACTTATTAGAGATGGTTCGTCGCGGTAATTGTAAGTTTTTATTCGGATCGTCATCATCTGTGTATGGGAATCAAAAAAAAGTCCCTTTTTCAGAAGAAGACCCAATTTCACGTCCGATTTCTGTTTACGCCGCAACGAAGCAGGCAGGTGAAGCCCTTTGTCATTCATATCACCATCTGTATAATCTAAATATTAATTGCTTACGCTTTTTTACTGTTTATGGTCCCCGCGGGAGGCCAGACATGTCTCCCTTCATTTTCACATATAAGATTCTAAAGGGGGAGAAAATCCAGCTGTTTGACGATCCTTCAGGAATAATTAAAAGAGATTTTACATTTATAACAGACATTGTTCAAGGAATTGTCCAAGCTTTTGAAAATAATAATGGATTTCAGATCTTTAA
>JAEOTI010000507.1 GCA_016839955.1 Candidatus Hodarchaeota archaeon
AAGCAATATTCTCCCGTACAGTTCCATCAATTAAGAATGTGTCTTGACTAACTAATCCAATTCCTCCGCGTAAATCCTGAAGGTTGAGTTCTTTGATACTTATTTTTTCGACAGTTATTTGACCTGTTTGAGGGTCATAAAATCGTAACAACAATTTTACAATCGTGGTTTTTCCTGATCCAGTACTTCCCACAAAAGCAATAGTTTCTCCGGGTTTAATGTCAACTGAAAGATTAGAAAATACCTGTTCTCGACCTTTATATGAAAATCCAACATTCTTGAATGCAATTGCTCCACTAATTTCTGTTAACGGTAATCTTTTCGGACCAGATTGAATCTTAATGCTAGTTTCAAAAAGAGTCATTATTCTAGTAGTAGAGGCCATTGCTCGTTGATATTGGTCAAATGTTTCACCAATTCCTGTTAAAGGCCACAAAAGCCGTTGCGTAAGAAATATCATAGCAGTGTAAGCAGCAACTTCTAATTTACCGTCTAATGTTTGAAAACCACCAAAAATAATCATTAAAGTAAACCCAATGACAATTATCATCCGTATTAATGGAGAAAAAGCAGAAGAAATGGCAATTGCTTCACGATTAGCTTCGCGATAATCATTAGAAGAATTGAAGATACGCTGCTCTTCAAATTTCTCTGTGGTATAACGTTTGATTGTTGAAATCCCAGTTAAATTATTTGAAAGATTTGCATTAAGAATTCCAACTTTATCTCTCACACTTTGATATTTTGACTCTAGGACCTTTTGAAATTTTATAGAAAATAACAAAATAAAGGGCATGGGTAGCATAGCCATCCAAGCTACCTGTGGTGAGATTAGAAAGAACGCTAAGGATATTGCGATGACTGTTACGGTTACCTGAATCATATTATTGGCTGATATATCAAGAAATCGTTCCAATTGGTTAATATCATCATTTAATATCGCCATTAAACCTCCAGTTTGGCGATCTTCAAAATATTCCAGTTCTAACTGTTGAAGATGTGTATAAGCGTCCATACGGAGTTCGTGTTCGATTGTTTGAGCTAAATTTCGCCAATAGATCTTGTATATATACTCAAAGAGAGATTCACAGATCCAAATGATTAATGTTAGAATGCTTAGGACAATTATCTGGAGTTTTGGATCTGAAGTAATACCTCCAAAAATTGATTTTTCTCTTCGTACAGCAATGTCCACGGCAGCTGCAATGAGTAGGGGTGGAGCCAAATCAAATAATTTATTTAAAACCGAAAACAGTGTTGCTAGGATCATTGTTTTCCGATGAGGTTTTGAATATTGAAGTAACTGTCGAAATGGACGGTTTGCTGACATAAAGAATCCTCAGAAGCCTTCTTGAGCTTGATAAAACCATTTAATTCTGCTTTTTAAGCAAATGGATAATGGTATGCTTCCCTAAACAATTTGGTAATTTTAATACAAAATTACTCAAATGAAAAAATATTTAAACACTAAAATACTCAAATACACAAATGAACTCAATTATACTGTAGAAGGTATAGAAAAATGATAGGTTTGAAAAAATCCTCAAAAATCAAAATTTTGGTATTTTGTTTGATGCTAGGTTTCCTTCTGGTTGCTGTGAACAGTTCTCAAACACTAGGAGTTAGACCTCCTCCAGGTGGAGGCCCGAGAGTAACTGTGATTAATCATAGTCCCTCTAGCCCCCATTCTTCTGATTCAGTGACAATTACTGCAACAATTGATTCTGGTGGACAATCATTCACTTCTGTAACAGTCTATTACAGTAGTAGCTATATCGGATATAAAAATAAGGCGATGTCCTATTATACTCATCTTGAAGGAAATATTTACATCTATAAGGCTAATATTGGTACTTTTCTTTACAAAGAAAATCCTTCTCATACTGTAACCTATTATGTGAAGGCAACAACCTCTGCAGGATCACATACTAGCTCATCAAAAGCTTTCACAGTGACTTACACTGTGTCTTATGTAACAAGGTATGCAACTCTTGGAGGAAGTATTCAGAGCAATGGATATCTTTATCCAAATGAGATAATGGCCGGGTATTATTCTTATGGTGGCTTTTCTTATTATATAAGAGGTTTCTTTCGATTTTCTACTCATGGCATATCGAGTTACTTAAAATATGTAAATATAACAATAAAACTCCAAGATACAACTGGTATCTATCCCGCTACAGTTAAAATTAATTTCTGGACAGCATATGATATTGGTTATACTCTGGATTCAGGTGATTATGATAACCTAGCAACATGTTGGGGTCAAGAATCTTTTGGATCTAATGATGAAGGAAGCTCATGGCAAATTGGCATTCCTTTCGAATATTGTGAAAATAATGATGGATGGATATCTTTTGGAATAAGCTATGATTCTCATTCTGGTGAATTTATAGATCATTCCTATTTAGCTAAATTCTATGATGATAGCTCAGCTTACCCCCCAGAAGTTCGTTTGACCGTCTATCAATAATAAAGAAGATTTATTCTTCTTTTTCCTTTTTTTCTACTCATCAATGTTTTTTTCTTTAATTTTTCCAGAATTATTATTTAGTAAATATATAAACGAAGAAGAGGTGGAATTTGGACTCCAATCTCCTCAAGTTTTTTATCAAGATAATCTAAAGAATAATCTAATTTTTCTTTCTATAACGACTCTTGATAGAACAAATAGCTATTGATATTATAGCTGAGAACCCGATTAACCACTCGAAGCCAATGGAGTCCTTGTCTTTACTTTCTTTACCATTTAAAGTATAAGCCACTTCCACACTCACAGACCCTGTGAAATCGCTTCCATTCGTTGTTTCTACTTCTATACTCATTTCATGTGTTGGGTAGATGTATTCGTCAGACCAAGTTGTCCAATTAAATGCAAAATCAAATTTATCGCCTTCTTGAATAGATCGGCCCAGATTATAAGGATCTAAAGTTCCATTAGAAGTAGCATCAGAAGGGATTCCTACAACTCCGTTTTTGTCATACAACCAATAATCAACATATAATTTTAGGGGTGCTTGTGAATCTAAACTAGTAACAGTAACGTTAACAATTGTCCAATTATTTAACGAATCAACTTCACCAGCGAAGAATGTTTTAGTCGCTGAATCATCGCTACCATAATATTTGTCGGCTGTAGTAATGGAAAAACTTTTACTTCGAGAAATTGGATCAAATTCGGCTCCTTGACTTAGAAACACATTATTAAACCCTAAATTAAGCCCTAAAGTAAAAATTATGATTAAACACAATTTCCTCATTGTTTTTCACCACTGGAACTATAGAAGGTTTATTTTTTAAGATTTTCAAAGAAAAATACCAAATTTTCTAAAAAATAATTACTTATAAACAAAGATTAATTATTCTTATTTTTGCTTTCTTTTTTTTCTGAGAGCTCCTTTATTGAAGATTAGAGGATGTTTGATAAGGTACAAATAGGAAGAGAGGGATCGTAGAAATTATGAAAATCCCCAAGTTGCTTGAAGAAGCAATTACTCTTCGACAGGCTGGAAAGTGGAAGGAATCTCTACACATATTAGAACATTTATGGGTCTTACTAGAGAACGATCAACGTACTGAAAGCATCACCTGTCTTAATGAACAGAGTCATTGTTTATGGCGAATGGGAAAATTAGATACGGCGGAAACCCAAGCAAAGAACGCACTTCAACTTGCCAGACAGATACCAGTAAATCTAAAGGGATATGCAGAAGCACTGGACAACCTAGGAGTTATTTATAGTTATAGAGGGAAGTTTGAAAAAGCTGAAAATAGTTTTCAAAAGAGTTTTGCTCTGTTTGAGGAGCTTGGAAACTCAGAACATATTGCCAAGTCTTTGAATCATCTGGGTGTAACCTATGCAATGATTGGTAAGCTTAAACGTGCCGAAAAATTATTTAGACAAAGTTACAAGTTATTCGAGGAAGTTAAGGATTATCTTGAAATGGGTAAGTGTTTGGATAATCTAGGAATTGTTTTCCGGCAACGTGGAGAGCTTAAACAAGCCAAAGAGTGTCACGAGCAAAGTTATACTCTATTCAAGAAAATCAATAGGCTCCAAGCAATGGCTTATTCCTTAAACAATTTAGGAATTATCTACCGGCAAAGTGGAGAATTCAATGAGGCCAAGAAGTCTCTGGAGCAAAGTCTTAACCTACGGGAATCATTCGGTCATTCTCCTAATATTGCTGAATCTCGATATCAATTAATCGGTGCTCTTATGATGCAAGGAGCTTTAGATGCAGCACATACTCATCTAAATCTTTTAGAAAATCAAGCACAAACTTCAGGAATCCCCGAGATTTTTGTGAAATATCATCTTGCAGCAGGATTATTGGGATTAAAAAACCAGGATTTAGAGGAAGCTTTGAAACAAGGGATTCAAGCAAAAAATCAAGCGAAAATTATTCCCCACTTTGAGTTGCATGTTGAGGCAATGTTCCTCATTGTACAAGTTTTACTAGAATATTACTTGAATACTAAACAACCTGAATACCGGACTCAAATAACAAATTTTTTAGAGAAATTAGAGGATCTAAGCAAACGAAAGCATTTGCACCGTGCTTACCTAGAAACTATTTTTATCCAAGGGCTCTTGAAACAATCAGAATTTGATCTAGAAGGAGCTGTTGAGCGTTTCCGACTTGTCGAACTACTTGCTGAGGAACGGGGAATTCACCCAATAGCTCAACGAGCTCATCTGGAATTGGAGTATGTAGAAAACCATCTTATCAAGTATAAACAGCTCGTTTTTGAAAGAATCGAGGATTATAAAATTGAACATATCCAAAAAGTAAAATCATATCTTAAGCAAGTTAAACATTTGACATTAGAGGTGGAAGAACAGTAGGAAATAACTTGTCAAATCTCTTTCAATATAAAAAATAAAGATTAAGACGTTTAAGAAGTAGTAGCGTCTTGTAAAACTCCCTCTTTTCCTACTTTGCCAAATAGTGCCAGAAGTGGAAGTGTAGCTAAAGTATACAATGTAGCTGTTATTGTGAAACATACTACATAACTATAATTTTCAATGATCCATCCTCCGACCGCAGCGGAGACATTCCAAAAGAAACCAAAGGCTACGAATTCGAGGGCGTTCCATTTTCCACGATGTCTTTTTGCTATCCTATCCATAATGATTGTTCGCGAAAGGGGTGCTGATGAATTCATAAGAGCACTACGAGCAATGAATAAGGGAATTAAAATTAACAATGGGGGATATTTTGTAATAAATGCTAAGGCGTATATTGCAGACATCTGAAGAAAAAACATCGTTTCTATAAGTCCCAGTCGTTTTGATATCTTTTGACCAATAATGCCTGAAAATCCAGTTGTCAACTGGGTAAAAAAGAAGATAATACTAACTAAGATGGGTCTAACGGCATATTCTTCCTTGAAAAACGGTCCAAAGAAGGCAACAGTCATTCCCGCGCCAAAACCCACTATTAATCCCGAAAAAATTAAAACAATTGGGATTCCAAATGAACTCTCTTTCTGGTTGTTTTGTAAATTGTTTTTTCGGGAAGTTATACTCTCACTTTCCTCTCCTAAAGCATTTTTATCAGACATGAAGAGATTGGTAATGGAACTTAAAGTAACTAGAATAGCTGCGAGAAAAATGACTATCCTAAGAGTTTCAAGTTTCCATGTATCTCCTAAAATAAGAAAAATAATAATAGATATACCAGGCCCAACTGCTGCAAATCCCATTTGAAGGAAGAATAGACCTGCATAGATCTGTGAACGTTGACCAGATGGAATTGAATCTGCTATTAATGCCTCACGGGCTGACTGGGAAATTCCCATCCCAGCTCCTAAGAGTCCTTCGCCAATAAATACCATTTCGATGTTGGAGCTGAAAGCGATGACGAAAACCGCAAATATTCTAACAATACTGCCAATCCAAATTAATACATCCCGTCTCCAACGATCTGCGATATAGCCAGAGGGAAAGACAAACATAGTAGAAACTATACCGGCAATCATGGCAGCTATACCTAATAATGCTTTTGAATCATCCGCTAGAAATAGAATGAATATCGAGAGAAGGCCACTCCAAAGCATTCCAAATCCTACAGAAAAAAAAGCCCATGAGACGAAGGCGGCTCGAATGTTCCTATTTGCATCCTTAGGGCCAATGAGCATATGGTATAAAGCCATAATGATTCAAAATTGTCCTTTTCTTTTCAATTATTAGGGAGTTGGAATGTGGCGAGTTCCCATCATCTTTCCTTAGAAGGAAAAAATCTGTGAATAAATATGAAGAAAGCAACTATGAGATAGGCTATTACTATAAAAATCAATAAAAACTTGATTGTAGCACACATTGATACTAAAAATGGTGTGTGGGTTGGGTAGGTCTCAGGATTGTTAAGAATAACTATTATAACGAGGTTTTCAAGAAAGTCAAAAGCACTGGCGACATAACTAACATAAACAGCTTTGAATCCAAATTTTCCTAAAATTTCTCCCTTAAAAAATCGTGCAAATAGAAGACTAAGCCCTGCTAGCAATGTACCGTAAGCAACGAGAAATCCAAAATCCACATACGTTACTAAAAGCTCCTTCTCTATGAGATCATCACCCCAGGTACTGAGAATGGTATCCATTCTTTCAGGGGTCCACGCAAGTTCAAGATCAAATACATTATAAGATGATTCTTCAACAGAGCTACCAATAACCCTCATTATAACGAAAAATATTAAGAAGAAAATTGCAGCTATTATTGTAAGAATCTTAACGCTTTTTTGCTCAGGCCAATTTTCTAATGTTTTATCCAAAGCCTTTACCACTAAGAATCTTTTTTTCTCATGATTAACTAATATATCTTCTTAATTTTTGATTGGATTGACTAGAGATAAAAACTTTTATTTAAAAAAAGGAGGAAGAGGGGTCTTTTACAACTTTGATGGAATCAATTAAGATTTCAGACTTCTTCTGCGAGAACGAATCATTAACATTGCTGCAAATAGGGCTCCAGATAAAACAAGAAGAGCATTAAAACCATAACCGCCCTCTTCAGTGTTGCCAGAAATACCCACTTCCGGATCATGAACTAAAGAAGATCCAAAATGATCGTAGCACAAGTAAATCCCGTTATTTCCTTCAGTTCTGCTGTAAACGTTAATTCTGTTTCCTGCGCTTTCTGCTGATGAGTTATATCCAAAAAAACCTTCATTCATTGTGTATCTTGTCTTGTTTTGGTTTTGGTTTCTATTTTGAATTTTGTTATTCCCCTGAAAGTTAATCTCAATAGCTAAGCGAGTGGAATTTTCCTCATCTGACCATGTGTAGTTATTGATTATTATGTCAAATTTCAGCTGATCTGTTGCATTGGCATAGAAATGATTCCGAAATTGGATGTATGGAGTATTTTCATGTGTTAAGTTGAAATGAATTGCAGAAACAGAGTTACCACTCATTTCAACATTAAAATCACTATAAATCCATGAAAGAGAAGAGAGAGTTAACTCGGATTGGGAATATTTCACTTCCCCTTTATCATATAATCCATTATCGTTGTTATCAGAAAATTCGAAAATTTTGAGGAATTTCACCTTGTATGTATTCTTTCCTCCGTGAATTTTCCCACCTTCGTCAGTTTTATTACTATTTACCATTAATTGCTCAGTATTTTTTGTTATAGGATCCGTTTTTATTGGTGTCGTCATAGAAGTTTCATCACTCCTTGTCCAAAACCAATATTGAGGGACATTTTCATTTGAGGTAAGTTTCACGCCTAAGTTAGGAGTGGTTATTGTTGCTTGACCGGAAGAATAGAAATATTCAATTTCAGAAGCTGAAGCTTGATTAACAGGTAAAATTAGAAAACTAATTACAAAAATGATTGATAAAATTCGGTTTCTCATCTCTTAAACCTCTTTTTTTCAAAATAATTCCATAAATATTAGGGTTCATTCGTCAATTATTATATTTCTAAATATTAGAATATTCTCAGCTAGGCTTTCAAAGGCTTGATCGACTTGTTCACCTGTTTTTGCTGATGTTTCAATGTAGGGAACTTGGAAACCGTGTTCCTTGGTTTTCTCAGATAGTTCTTTCGCAAAGGCTTGACCTTCCTTAGTTGATACGCATTCAGGCATCTTTTTTCGAAGATCTACTTTATTTCCAAGAACAATCGTAGGTTGTATACTTTTATTTTGAGTCCATTGTTCATTGATCCAATTTGGTAGGTTTTCAAGGGTTCTTTTCCGAGTTAAATCAAAAACAAGTATTGTTCCAAACGCTCCAAGATAATAAGGTCTTTGGAGTGATGCCCAGCTTGGCTGGCCCGCAAAATCCCATACCTGAAATCTGAAATGATGTCCCCGAAAGTCAATATCTTTTACTGACACTTGTGCGCCTACTGTAGCCAAGTAAGAACGTTTAAATCCCTTCCCCATATATCTCGCACACAACGACGTCTTTCCTACTGCTCCATCACCAAGGACAGTAATTTTATTGAGAAAAGTAGACATGAAGGTTCGGTCTCCTAGTTATTCAAAGCCCTTATAATTTTGGTCTAATCGGTACTTTTCTTTGAAATTTGCTCATTTCGTAGAAATGTTTAACTTTTTCAATTCTTTTAATATCAGTCGGCAAAGTTTCAGAGATTTTAACTTCAGACCAACCAGCTTGTAAACGAACTAAAATTTCATCTACATCTTTTACGTGTAAATCAAAAAAATAAAAATACTTATTTTTCACATTAGGAAGAATTTCACCGCCTGGTAATTGTTTAATCTCGTTAGGGGCCTCAAAGTATTCTGCTAGTTGTCTTACTTGGGTTTTATAGAGGTCTCCAATTGGCATTAAGTCTCCAGCATGCCCATATCCGAATTTGGAAAAAAGACCCGTTAGCCACTCTGTCTTATTTGTTTTATTAATTAAGATTAAATTCTCTCTTTCTGCAAAAAAATATGCTAAAGCTGCTTTTAATCGCTTTTTCAATTTGTCTTTTGCGACAATTTCTTGAATTCTCTTTTCTCGTTCAGACTTTGGTTTTCCAATCAGATCATATGTCTGATCTCTCATAGCCTCTTTGAGGAGATGGCTCTGCAAAAGGAATTTTCCCATATTCCTCAGATAGATTTCTGGAATTATGTCAAATTTGTGAGTAAGGATTCCTTCTGAATCTATTAATAGACCCAGCGCTTCATCAACGTTAAACATAAGTACTTTATCTGATCCATCGATTCCTAAATATTTCTTAGCTATTGAGCTAATTTCTTTCTTCCTTGAAGGTGGAACATCACTTGTTACAACTAATTTGACTGATTCTAATCCAGCTGCTTCAATACAAAGCTTAGTAACCGTAAATGAATCAATTTGACCACTAAACATCACGAGAAGGCCAGAAGTACACCTTTCTTCCATATTTTCTTTTATAAAATCCACAATCTTCGTTGTGACACTTTTTGGGTCAATTTCAAGATTAAAGGTTGTCAAAGCTATTACAAATCCTTTTTTTTACCATAACAAGAAAGCAATTATTCACTTTGCATGAAATTATTAATACCTTAAGAGTTCAAAGGTCATTTTAATGTTGGAACTTTATTTTTTAGTCCATTTTTAACAATAAATTATCCTAAGAAATCATAATGCCCCCAATATAAGCGACTTGAACAAAAAGTAAGAGGAAATAATGATCTTCCTAACTTTCAGATTCAAATTCCATCTGAAATTCAAAGAACAGCTTTAGGAAGTATCCATTGTGCAATGTGAAAGATATCATTGTATGTCAAAAAACCTCTGTATAAGATCAATATAGAGAAAGAAGATCTGATGAAAGAGATAACGAATGAAGAATTAATGTCATTAGCAAATGATGATGAAATCCTGAAAGAAAGAATACTAGATCCTTTGAATGAACAAGATTATATACATTTGGAAGATCAGAGCATTTTTCTCACAAATAAGGGGCTAGATTTCGCAGAGACTTATTCATTTGAATAATTGAGATTTTTTTCACCTAATTATTAAGCTCTTGTGGTTTACAAACTAATTTTTTGATTTAGTGCAGATAATTCCTTGTTATAGCAAATTCTAGGCTCTTTTTAAACGGATTTTACACCAAAAGTGATATATTCATATCGATTTTACTTCGATGAATTACATTATTAGAAAGGTTTATATTTCAATATAGATTTAGTTAGAAATAGATCTAAGTAAAAAATGATTGATGGTTGTGTTCAATGTGCAAAAACTCGAAATCGTTGGTGACGCAAGAGCGTTGAAAAAAGGTATACAAACTTTAAATGGCATTGATTGTCGTCTGAAAGCTGTAAAAGATTTGGAAATTGTTCCTGTAAATGTTAATGGTGAAGATGGTTATGTTGTTATAGGAGATCATTCTATAACAATTAAAGAGACTATTTCTCCATCTATGGAGTTCTCATTAATTTTAGGAATCAATGGTACACTCATGAAAATCTCTGAACCTCGTGGACCTGCTTCAAAAGAATCTCATGTTCATGTTGTTAATGCTTTTCGAAGGTATATGATGAATCAAATGAAAAATGAGAAATTTGCTCCTAAAGGGGTAATTATGGGGGTTTCACGTAATGGAACCCAAGCGAGCGAACTTTGGCATATTGTAGATTAAATTCAACCTAAATCAGTTGATGTGTGTGAAATGAAAAAAAGACATGAATTAGTTTCAAAGAAGACTTTGGGAGTCATTTCGAATGTGGTTTTAAAACAACCGGGAGTTACGAGTAAAAATTTGGCTTTCCAAGTAGGTTTATCTGAACGAACAGTTCGAGCAGCGACCAAACAATTAGTTCTGCAAGGACAAATTATCAAAAAGAAAAATCTGCAGGATTTAAGGCATTCCCATTTTTTCTCCCCTTCTTACTTTGCAAACAACCTAAAAATGTCCTCAGGGGTAGCTAGCGCTTAGCTCCCCTTTTTTTCTTTATAGATACTTCTTTTTTATTTTTAAATCATATTTCCTCCAATGATTAGTACAGCAACCGTGAAAAGGATTACTGGACAAATCTTCATTGGAATAACTGATGTGCGAAATCCAAAAGCAAAATGGATTCCGGACGAAATTAGGAGGAAACCTCCTGAAAGATTATAGACAATCTCTGAGACTGGTTTATCGGAACCCTCAATAAATGTTACAGCAAAAACGAGAGCACTAATGAATATTAATGCCGTTGCTTCAACAATCCATGTCTGAATTAAGACCAACCGATTTTCATCAGTCAAAGGTTCAAAACCTTTGACAACTGCTTTTGTGGGAGCTGCGTGGGCTATCCCCCAAAAGAATAATATGATAGAACCAAGATAGATTAATAAATCTTCAGCCATAATAGTTTACACCGCCATTTGAAAGATACTAGATTTTTCTAATTTTTTTAATAACGAGATCAGCTTTTGGATCTCAACCGGGTCAAGAACTTCACAACAAGTGGAAAAAGCGTCTTTCAACACTGAGGAAGTCTTTTCAAGAGTTTTTAGTCCATCTTTTGTTGTTGTTACAATGAATTGTCTTCGATCTGTTGGGTGAGGTTCTCGGGTTGCGAATCCTTTCTTTTCTAAGCTATCTACCAACTTTGTAATTGTTGGACGAGTACACTTATTCTCTTCAGCTAACTGAGTGAGATTCATCCCTTCTGCTTTAGATAAGCTCACTAAACAACTATATTGATGTGGTGTTATTCGAGTTTCACTATTCACACGGGCTGAAAACTGGTTTAGTCTTTTTGCCATTCTTGTGATTAGATTAAAAACTACAGGTAACGATATTTCCTCAGTTTTGGAATCTTCAACCATTTTTTGCATGACTAAGTCATCCTTTGTACTCTTTATGATTTTCAGAAGGACATTACAGAATTGATTAGCATACTAATTATTAGATATATAAATGTTAGTATGCTAATAAAAAAATTATACCCAAAAATCAAAACCATGAATATTTTTCTATCATGTTTCAGCGAATTCGACCATTTCTTGTACAGTAGCAATATAGGCTTCCAGATCTTTCATTTTCATAATTTCACTCATTTCACTATTAAGTTCAGGGTTAATCATGAGCAATCTGACAATTTCTAGAATCTGGTCTGTTGCTTTCGCGCTCAAAAAATGCTGGATAGCTGTAACATAATCATTCTGATCCAAAGCAAGGTTACCTTTCCAGAGTGCACGTTTTCTCTTCCTATATTGATATAAAAAATTACTAGTGAATCCCATTGCGAGTAGAAAACCTGTTCCAATCGCTATTTCGGTAATAGGCAATGAAAACGGTTTTTCTCCCGTAAGAATGTGAAAAACTTCAGTCTGATTTTTGAGTTGATAATTATCCCATATGGTAATTCGAATGGAATAATTAGTGCTAGCTCGAAGACTGGTTAATAAAAAAGTATGATTAACCTGAAATAAGTCATTATATTTTGTGTTCTCTGTGACAGAGTATATACCATATTCAATTTGAGCAACAACTTCTTCATTACTACTAATACTAATATTAAAACGGTTATAGGATAGCTGTGCGATTTCTTGGATCTGAATATTCGGTGGCGTGAGGTCTTCTCCTAGTACTAATAATACATTGCCGTCTCGGGTTCCGATGATTAGATCGTTAATACTATCTTCATTAATAAAAGTTGGTAGAATTATTTCCAATGTTTTTTGGTATATTTGCTTAGTATATCTGATTTCTCCTGTAGTTTGATTCAAGATGAAGAGATGACCTGGTTCTGTTGTTATTACAAGATCTTTTTTCGAGTCTCCAGAGAATTCTAATAGATTAACAGTTTTTGCATATATTTGCAGAGTTTTTTTCCAAAAAATTGTTCTATCTGGCATGTTCATTGATATTATTGCACCATTTTTATCAAAGAAATAGACTTGATTCAACTCTTCTACACTATGAATTGAATCGAGGGTCAAAACTCCAAGATATTCTATATGGAGGTGAGCTGAATTGATGTGAAAATAATTAACATATCCATTATAGCTGTATGAAATAACAGTTTGATCATAGAGATCTATGCCGTGAATATCTTCTCCATATGTCTGTTTTTTCCATAATAGAGTAGTTTCTCGAAAAAAATAAATAGTACCATTCCGGGTTCCAACCATGATATAGTTATTTTTTTCTTTCATTATACTTATTTCTTTATCAGTTTCCCATGTTTTGATAATTGTTCCATTCGGAGCTATCCATGTTACTTGTTTATCATCACCTCCAGTGACTATAAAAAAAGAAATTTCCTCATAAGATGGTGCATCTGTTACAACAATCTCAGAGGCTCCACTTTGTCCTAAAAAGGTCTTCCAAACGATGTCTCCAAAGAATGAAATCTCAAAAAGTGTACCATTTCTTAATAAAACAAAAGTTCCAGAAATATATTCTTTTATTGGAGAATTTGGGGCAATTTTCCAAAT
>JAEOTI010000508.1 GCA_016839955.1 Candidatus Hodarchaeota archaeon
AAATGAAGAAAATTTTTAATTCAGAATTAGGTGTTTTTCTATGAAGGAGTATTTTCTTATCATTAATCCGACAGCTGCAGGTGGAAGAGTTGAAAAAGTATGGAAAAAGAAAGTAAAACCACTTCTTGACGAGAAGCTGGAGTATGATTATGAATTTACAACACACCCAGGACATGCCACCGATATTGCTCGATCAAAGGTAAATGAAGGCTATAAAGTCATTTGTACAATATCTGGAGACGGAACTCATAATGAATCCATGAATGGAATCCTAAGCGCTGATAAACCAGGTATCTTTGCCGCTTTTACCATTGGTACTGGAAATGATATTCCAACAGTTTTTGGTGTTCCTGAAGGTAATATTGATGCTGTGATAGATTGTCTAATCAATGGTATTGATAAGAAGTTTGATCTGGGTTATTGTGAAAATGCAAATCGCTATTTTGCTGGAGTAGCCTCAATGGGATTCGATGCAGAAGTTGCTGATCGTTCCAATAAAGTAGGTAAGAAGAGAATAGGTACTGCAAATTATCAACGAGCGATTTTCACAACAATTTTAAAATTCAAACCATACAATATCATTATCGAACCTGAAGGTTATCCCCCGATCATTGGACCTCGAATGCTCGTTGCAATAGGTAATGGAAAAAGATATGGTGGTGGGATGCATGTTTGTCCCAAAGCTTCCCCTCTCGATGGGCGATTAGAGGGCACTACCTTAAAAAAAATTAGTCGTTTTGCAATGCTACGTCTTTTTCCACTTGTTTATGATGGGAACCATCTGAATCACAAAGCAATAGATACATTCGAAGGGAAAAAGATCAAGATTTCCTCCCCAGACAGACCCTGTTTATACCAAGTAGATGGAGAGACCTTGGGTTACTTACCAGAGATATTTGATACAAAACCTAACATCTTAACCGTTCGAGTTCCTGATCCTTGGATTTCATACACTGAAATTTGGGAAAAACAACTACAGGAAAAACAAAATAAGAAGGGATAGAACTTTCTTCGTTCAGTTTTAATGAATAATACTTATTATAATAATAAAATTAAATGATCTGATATACTAGTTGATAGGAGATATTATGTTGAAAATAGAAAAAATACACGCACGTGAAGTTTTTGATTCACGTGGTAATCCAACTGTCGAAGTCGAATGCCATTTGGATAGTAAAATTGTTACCAGAGGAATGGTGCCTTCAGGCGCGAGTACAGGTATTCATGAAGCTTTAGAACTTAGGGATGGTGGAACTAGACTAATGGGAAAATCAGTTTCCAAAGCAGTTAATAATGCGAATCAAGTAGCATCAAAGCTATATGGAAAGAACCCAGAAAATCAAACGGAAATTGATAACTTATTATTAGAATTAGATGGAACAGCTAACAAATCAAAGTTAGGAGCTAATGCAATTCTAGGGATTTCAATGGCTGTATGCAAAGCAGGCGCGCAAAGTAAGGGAGTTCCCCTATATCAACATCTTGGTGACTTACATGGGAATTCCGATTTTTATCTCCCTATTCCGAGCTTGAATGTTATTAATGGAGGAGAACATGGTGGAAATGATATTGCGTTCCAAGAATATATGCTTATGCCTGTAGATGCTCCAAGTTTTAAGGAAGGTTTGGTTTTAGGAGTGGAAGTTTATCACAATCTTAAAAAAATCATCAAAAAGAAATATGGTGTAACTGCTGTAAATGTTGGTGATGAAGGTGGTTTTGCTCCTCCATTAGATAAAGTAGAAGAACCTTTAAGACTTATAATGGCAGCTATTGATGCAGCAGGTCACACTGGAAAGTTTCAGATTGCTCTTGATCCCGCAGCTTCTGAATTTTATTCAGATGGGAAGTACATGGTAGATGGAGAAGCTCTTGAAGCGGATGACTTCATTGATGTCTATGAAGGTTTCTTAGAAAAATATCCAATTATTTCAATTGAAGATGCATTCGATCAAGATGATTGGGATACCTTCCAGAAATTCCAGAAAAGAAATGGATCGAAATTACAAATTGTTGGTGATGATTTATTGGTCACAAATGTTGACCGAATCAAGATGGCTATTGAGAGAAATGCTTGTAATGCTTTATTATTAAAAGTAAACCAAATAGGATCAGTTACTGAAAGCATTAATGCAGCCAAGTTATCTCAGGACAATGATTGGGGGATTATGGTCAGTCATCGCAGTGGAGAAACAGAAGATTCATTTATAGCGGATTTAGTTGTTGGGTTAAAGACAGGACAAATCAAAACAGGTGCACCTTGCCGTTCTGAACGATTAGCAAAATATAATCAATTGATTCGGATTGAAGAGAACCTAGGCGATCAAGCCAAGTATGCTGGCAAGAATTTCCGCAATTTATAATCGACAGAAAGGAGCCTTTCTTAAAGGTTCTAAATGTCTTCTTTTTTAATTTGATTATACCATTGATTATATTTTGGAATTTATCGATAGATTTGGATTATTTTTAAGTATTCTTTCACTTTGTGTAGTAAATTACATTAATAAACATCTACTAGAAAAAGTTGATTCGACGAATATCGGCTTTAAAGGCAAATATTTTGTCTGAAATAGCTTTTAACAAATTAAATTGTAGACGTGTGTCACAATGTCGAAAAGTAGAGAAGAAAAAAATATTCTGTGGTTTGATGAACTCAGAATTGAAGATGTACCAC
>JAEOTI010000509.1 GCA_016839955.1 Candidatus Hodarchaeota archaeon
ATTTATAAGCGTAATGAATTAAGTTGGATTGTATCATAATATTATCATAGATAAAAGTGGCTGGATATTTGGAATTAGCCCAAATTCCCCCAGCTTTAGCTGCTGCGTCAATAACGTAGTCAATCTTTTGTGAATCAAACCATTTCTTGACTTTCTCACAATTTCTCAGATCCAATTCCTTACTAGTTCGTGTTATTATATTTGTAAAGCCAGATTTCTCAAAAACACGAACTATTGCAGAACCTACTAATCCTAGATGGCCTGCAACGAAAATATTAGATTGCTTATTTATCATAATATAAACCTTAAATTCATTCAACCATTTGTTAGAGTATGTTTAGTCCAATAAAATTCCTTTTTGTGTAATATATCCAGTCCTTCTCCAAGTGGTTCAAGTCCTACGGCTTGAAGATCACAATCTACCATTATTTTGACTAATTCTTCAAATGCAATCCTTGGTTTCCATCCTAGGACTCTTCTTGCTTTTTCAGGATTTGACTGAAGGTGATCTACTTCAGCAGGCCTAAAATATCTTGGATCAGTATCAATATAGTCTGGCCAATTCAAATCTGTATATTCAAAAGCAATTTCTAAGAATTCTTTTACTGAATGAGATTCTCCCATGCCAATGACAAAATCTCCTGATTTTTCTTCCTGTAACATTCTCCACATAACTTCTACATATTCAGGAGCAAACCCCCAATCTCTTTTGGCATTTAAATTACCTAAGTATATCTTTTCCTGCTTTTGTGCAAGAATACGCGCTAAACCCATTGTGATCTTTCTTGTAACAAAAGTTCCTCCTCGTCTGGGAGATTCATGATTAAAAAGGATACCGTTGGTACAAAACATCTTATAAGATTCCCGATAATTGACGGTCATCCAAAATGAATACAGTTTAGCAATAGCATACGGACTCCTTGGATGAAAACGAGTATTCTCATCTTGTGGTGGGGGAGCGGAGCCATACATTTCAGAAGATGATGCCTGGTAGAACTTAGCATCGCACTCAGATCTGTGGATAGCTTCAAGAATACACGTAGAACCTAATCCACTTATTAAACCTGTATACTCAGGCATCTGAAAACTAAGCTTAACATGTGATTGGGCAGCTAAATTATAGATTTCGTCGGGTTTTAATTGATGAATTAACGCTGATAATGCTCCAAAATCAGTGACATCTCCATAATGCAGGAAAAGAAGCCGATTTTTAACATGAGGGTCTTGATAAATATGCTCAATTCTTTGTGTGTTAAAATTACTAGCTCGACGGATTATTCCATGAACTTCATAGCCCTTGGAAAGTAAAAATTCTGCTAAATAGGATCCATCTTGGCCTGTTATCCCTGTAATTAATGCTTTTTGCTTCATCTTCTGCTCCAGCCAATTATAATTTACAACTTATTTGATTCAACGAACAATTTTTTTCTTAATGAGAGGAATTAAGTTTATTTATCTTCTGAATTTTCTCGCTCAGTATAACAACCAAGTAAAATACAATCTAAATGGGGTCTTTTCGGATATTTGAAGATTTTATTTTCTAAATTGTAATCAAATGATTGAATTTTTGTGCTTTTCCTAAAAATTATCAAATCACCAGATATTTTTACCATAATCAATTGTAAAAAATGTTTTATTTTGTTTTTCTCTTAATAAAACTCACAGATCTCTTTGCATACTACTTCAACTTTTTCGATAGTCATACTGCCTGAAATTGGTAATGACAAAATTCTTTCGTTAATTTTCTCATTGACAGGAGTATTCTGCTTTCCTGTAATTTTAGTTATATATTCTAATTCGTTTAATCGTTCTCGATACATAACTTGAGAAACAATACCTTTATTATTAAGATATTCTTGGAGCTTATCTCTTTTTCTTGCTTTTATTGTAAATAAATGATAAACATGCTTGAATTCTGAAGGTGCAATAGGAAGTTCTAAATCAGTATTATCACTTAGATGGTTATTATAATATTCTGCAACTTTACGACGATGATTATTGAAGAAATCCAATTTATTTAGGTGTTCTCGACCAATAGCTGCAAGTAATTCGCTCAATCTGTTGTTCAATCCAGCAGTGATATATTCCTTGTCTTTCCGGCCATGGTTTCGTAAACATTTCACTTTTTCAATTAATTCTTCATTATTAGACAAAACGATCCCTCCATCACCAGCTACAGTAACATTTTTAGTAGGAAAAAATGAAAAACAAGCAACATCTCCCCACATGCCAGCTTTTTTCCCGAAATATTCAGCCCCATGTGCCTGACAGGCGTCCTCTAAAATATATATTCCTTTTTTTTCCGCTATTTCAAGAATAGGAGCCATTTCGGCCATTAAGCCATATAAATGAACAGGAACTATTACTTTAGTTTTATGCGTAATTAGATCCTTTATTTTAGAAACATCCATAGTGTAAGTCTTCGGATTAATGTCGACGAATTTTGGAATAGCTCCTACCATGATAATCGCATTCACAGTTGCTACAAATGTGTTGGGAACAGTAATGACTTCATCACCAGGCTGGACCCCAAGTGCTAATAAAGAAAGATGTAAAGCTGAAGTTCCAGAATTGACACCAGCCCCAAATTTTACACCTTGATATTTCGAGAACTCTTCTTCAAGAAGCTCGCATTCCACTCCCTTAACATACTGTTGACTATCAAATACTCTCTTCATAGCCTCAAGTTCTTCTGTTCCAACATCGACAGTCGTTCGGGGTATCATATGTATAAAAAAATAAGTGTCAATTTTAAGTCTTGGCGTTAAAGCTTTTAAAAATTAAAATAAACAATTTTATTTCTTAAAATTAGCAGACTAAAGTAAATTTCCAATTTTCTTCCACAATTTAAATCCAGTTTGGG
>JAEOTI010000077.1 GCA_016839955.1 Candidatus Hodarchaeota archaeon
ATTTCGCTATAATTTGGGCATCTTTACTCGGTTCGACTATATCTATAGATGTGAGATTCGTTAATTTCGCAATAGCTTGTAGATGCCTGCTTCCAACGTTTCCACATCCTACAATTAGGATTCTATTACTTGAAACTACCATTTCACTGCCCCTTAAATGCTTCTTCTTAGCAGAATTTCCGCTATTTGTAGATCAAGCTCCGAATCAATATCTATTGATCGTTCTGATGACATAAAATAACCAGTTGTTGTTCCCTTTAGGAAATCCCCGTCGTGGTTTCTCAAAAAATCTACTGTAGCAATATAAATAGCACCATTAACTGCAAAGATTTCTGGTAAATCCTGTCGTCGATGATATCTTTTTGCATCCTCAAATAGACGAATTAGCTCCTGTTTTTCATTTTTCGTATACATCCAGTATGGATGTTTGCTAGGTTTCATGATACTAACCAATGCATCCGTTTCCCCTTCCAAAAAGAGTTTACACGCCTCATCAATATCACGGGATGTTCTTAGAGGTGATGTTGGCTGCAGTAAGACAATAATTTCCGGAAGTGATTCTGACCTTTCTAGCTGATCTATTGCATGGAGAACCACTTTGCCAGTCGGAGTATCATCTTCCGCTAATGATCGAGGACGAAGGAAAGGCGCTTCTGCTCCATAATTCTTAGCAATTTCAGCAATCTCTAAGTCATCTGTTGAAATTATACAGCGGTTGATAGTCTTAGACGATCTAGCGCATTCAATTGAATATGCAATTAATGGTTTTTCACCTAATAAACGCACATTTTTCCTAAGTAGTCCTTTTGACCCTCCTCTAGCGGGTATCAATCCAAGAAATTCTTTTTTAGTCATTTTATCCACTATTAACAGTTTTTTTGCATTTTTCTAAGCATTATCAACTTGTTTTCAAAGCAGTCGTTGTGAAAAGACAAAAAGCTGAACATTACTTGAGGAATTTGCCATCCGAAAGAGACTTTTCTTCAGATACGAATAATCCCTTGATGGAAATGAATGAGATATTAATCTCTGGTCGAAGGATTGGTGATGCTTATCTTCCACTTGTAATTGCAGAAATAGGTATAAATCATGAAGGAGATTTTAATAAGGCTATCCAAATGATAGACGCCGCTGCTGAAGTTGGATGCGAGTGCATAAAATTCCAGACTCATGTAATTGAAGATGAGATGATACCTAATGATGTTATCCCTGGAAATGCCACAGAATCTATCTGGGAAATTATGAGTCGGTGTGCACTTACTGTAGAGGAAGAAGCTAATCTCAAGAAATATAGTGAATCGAAAAATATGATTTTTCTGAGTACACCCTTTTCCCGGGCTGCCGCAATACAACTAGAAAATTTGAATGTTGCAGCATATAAGATTGGATCCGGGGAATGCAACAATTACCCTTTAGTTGAGCATATTGCTCGATATGGGAAACCAGTCATCCTTAGTACAGGTATGAATAACTTAGAAAGTATATCTAAGTCTGTTGAAATCCTTCGAAATTACAACATTCCATATGCATTACTTCATTGTACTAGCATTTACCCTACCCCAAACAATCTAGTTCGGCTAGGGGCGTTAAAAGAGTTAAAGGAAACCTTTCCTGATGCCGTATTAGGTCTTTCAGATCATTCCACATCGAATTATCCTTGTCTCGGTGCTGTTGCGCTTGGAGCAAGTATCCTTGAGCGTCATTTCACATTGGAGAAATCTTGGTCTGGACCGGACGTACCAATATCTATGGATCCTACTGAATTGAAGGAGCTCATTATAGGTAGTCATGCCATCCATCAGGCACTAGACGGTACTAAAAATATCTTAAAAGAAGAACAACCGACAATTGATTTTGCCTATGCCTGTGTTGTTGCTATTCAAGATATTAAAGAGGGAACGCAGTTTAGTGATGACAATATTTGGGTAAAACGACCAGGAACTGGAGAAATAAAAGCTGAATATTATCCTAATATCCTAGGAAAAACAGCAAAAATGAATATCAAAAAAGATGAACAAATTAAGTGGGCTCAAGTTGAAAGATAAAAAAAAGATTCTCTTTCTTACTGGTACTCGCGCTGATTTTGGTAAGCTGAAGCGCCTTATGCAAGCTGTCGAGGCCTCATCCAACTTTGAACTTCTCGTATTTGTGACAGGAATGCATACTCTTTCTCAATATGGATTAACAGGTGTGGAAGTTCAGAAAGTAGGCTTTTCTAACATTCACACATTCATTAATCAATTATTGGGGGAACCCATGGAGCTAATTCTTGCTAACACAATTAGTGGATTGTCTCGTTATGTTCATGAACACAAACCTGACATGATTGTAGTTCATGGGGATCGAATTGAGGCTCTAGCTGGAGCTATCGTTGGAGCTCTCTGCAATATCCTAGTTGCACATGTTGAGGGTGGTGAACGATCTGGAACTATTGATGATCTTATCCGCCATTCTGTTACTAAGCTCTCACATATTCATTTTGTAGCAAACAAGGATGCTGCAAATCGTTTACGCCAATTGGGGGAAAATCCGGAAATTATATTTGTGATTGGTTCTCCTGATATTGATATAATGTTGTCACCAGATTTACCAACCTTAGAAAAGGTAAAAAAACGTTATGAGATCAATTTTGAGGATTATGGAATAGTCCTTCTCCATCCAGTAACTACAGAATTGGAAAATATGCCTTACAATGTTGAGCAATTTGTTTCAACTATATTAGAGAGCAAATGTAACTATGTCGTTCTATATCCTAATAATGATGAGGGATGTCAAACTATTTTTGCTGAATATGAACGATTAAAAAGCAATACACGTTTTCGGATATTGCCCTCCCTTCGTTTTGAATATTTTCTTACTTTATTGAAATATTCTTCCTTTATAATTGGAAATTCTAGTGCGGGCATTCGTGAAGCGCCTGTTTATGCGGTTTACTCTATTAATGTTGGTACGCGCCAGAATAACCGTTTCCATTACAATACTATTATTAATGTGTCTAATAAAAAGGAAGAAATACTTGAAGCGATTGAAAAAGTAAAAAAACTTCCACTCTTCGAATCTTCTCAATATTTTGGTGATGGAAAAAGTACAGAACGGTTTATGCATACCTTGGACGGGGAGATAATATGGCAAACTCCTAAACAGAAGCAATTTTATGATTTAGAGCAAAAAGATACTTCATCATAACTTAAGATAGATCTAGCAAAAATTATCTAAGAAAATTCACGGAATAGATAGGTAGACTGCTCCGTGCTTAGTCAAAAGGGAAAAATTACATTAATTCTGATTTATTTCCTTCAATTAAACTAATAATGGAATCTACTATCCTATCTGTTGCCTTTCCATCAATACGATGAAGTCGTGATTCGATGTAATTCGTTCTATTCGCTACCAAAACCGAATCATCACTAAGAAGTTGTTTAATTGCATCTTTCAAGTTTTCTTCGTTATATGCTGGAATAGCAACGCCTTCTTGAACGAATTCTATAGGAGATTCCTTTCCACTTAAATCTAAGATGACTAGGGGTTTATTTAGAGCAATAGCTTCTAATGCAGTAGTTGAAGACTTTGTTAGAAGCAAATCACAAGCAATGAGAAGTTCATATGTGTTGGACGTTTTAGGAACTGCAACGATCCTTGATTGATCTTCTGTTAAAAGATAATTTCTGATCAGTTCTGAATATTGAACTCCTTCATTAGGATGCTGCTTAATAACTAATGTAATTGCTTGAAACTCCCTCATAACTTTTTTCATTGTTTTGAAATTGGTGATATTTTCTTCCCAGCTCAATCCATGACATTGGGTAGTCCACAGTATGATTTGATGATTAGAATTAATTCCTAACTTCGTTAGGATCTTTTTTCGGGATATGAATTTGGGGAGAACTGATAAAATGTCATATCGTGGTGCACCCGTCACTATAACTTGATTTTGATCAAAGATACTTTCTTCAACAAGCAATTTCTTGTAATACGGCCCAAAGACGCACATTCTGTTAGGAAGAATTAGTTTGTCCTTGAATTCTTTATCAAACATATAGGAGCCACCATCAAACTCTGGAATTATAACTCCATGCTGAACTGCTAATGTAGGAACATCTCTAAGCTTTCCAGCTACAACTAGAGCGCGTTCAAAATAGCTGTACTCATTTAGTAACATCAGCAAATCTGGTTCTTCGGTCTTAATCATTTGTTTTGCTATTTCGATATATTTAACAAACATTGGAAACATGACGTGGAAATAAAATTTTAACCGACGAGAAAGGATTTTGTACAAGTTCCCTCGTTGATTTTGGTACGCTTTCTTGAGATTATTGTCGTTCTTTAATGACTTCCAGATGTCCCTAAAATAGCTTGACGATCTTCTTCCTTCCATCCAGGCGGGAATTGACCAGAAAGACTCGAAAGGGGTATATCTGATATCCCAGTTCATCAATTTGTCGATAAAAATGTAGAAGCTTTTATTAGGTTGAGTACCAACAGGATAGCCAAGTGGATATATCCCTACGATTTCATAAATGGATTTTAGTCTTGAAATAGTAGAATCAAAGAAAGCATCACCTTTTTTTGACTTAAAATTATCTAAATCAATTATTTTGCTCCATTGACGATGTTGATCTGTGATAAGAATCTTCCTGCCATTCTTTTTTTTGTTCTGATAAGCTCTTGGGAAGATTTTTGTTGAGAGATGTCTTACAACGTC
>JAEOTI010000510.1 GCA_016839955.1 Candidatus Hodarchaeota archaeon
AAATCTTCGACCATCGTTATCAGTTTAATTAATGAAAATTATCATTTAAATACATGCCCCCTACGGAGGGCAAAAACTTATAATAGTTGCCCATTATAAAGGGCGAAAATTATATTTACTTGCCCTCTAAAGGGGATAAATATTAAATGCAAAATAGGATCCTTATATTTCCTTTTGTTTCTTTCATAAATGTGATGTATTTGTTATATTTTTCAACCTTCAGTGAAATTGTTTTATATTTGACTCATTTAAATGAGAAATCATAAGGTTAGACTTTCAGAGAATACTCAGATCCTTGGATCCTCAAAATCGCTCTCATATACATCCTGAAATTTATTTCAATACCAATGAAATGCTTGAAATCTCTCTCTACTGGCATTTCTTCCAAGAGTGTAACAATTCAAGAGATATTTTTCGCATCTACTCTTAATTTTTTGTATTTTTGTAGCCATAATTCAGTTCGTTCTTCGCCTAATGCTTCAGTAAGAGGCCCTTTATGGTATCTATTTGTTGTATGAATCATTTGGATCAAAATTCTCTCAACTTGCTTCCATTCATCCAGTTGAGATAAATTAAACGCTATTTGCATCGGATATTTCATTTCCTCAAACTTAAGCGTTCCTACTGTTGCTTCTGAATATAAAATACCTAATACTTCTTTAAGTTCACGATATTTGACGATTATATATACTTTCCATCCTTTTTCAAGAAAGAAGGGGAGTAATGCTGCTCCTGCTCCTGCTAGAAAAGCAAAAATATTTTCAATAATTAAATCAATCAAAGCCAAATCATTTCCCTGTGTTGTTTTAGATCACTCTTTCATTTAAAGTTGATGTTCCCGGAATTTGAGATAAGGGAATTATTACACTTTTAATGAAATGCTTGAAAACTCCCCCTAACACCTTTTTTGATGAATTTTTAGCTATTAATCCATTAAAATTATAGTTTCGAGGAAGGAAAAGCACATTCCAAATTCTTACTATATTATATATGTCAAATTAAATCATATCATTCTGTATAATTAGTTAGGAAATAACACCGAAGAAGTGAAAAGAGCCATGTGGATCAATTTCAAAGAGAAAAAACTTGACTTACGGAAATACTTTGACTTGACAATGAAAGGAGCATATTATCGTCAACAAAACTTCATAATTGGATTGAGGTTACAATTAAGTCTAGTCCAGGATCAACTGGTTAAGAAAATATTGAATAAAATTCTCTCTGTTCCTATAACCTTCATAAATCGATTAATTACCAGTTATAAACTTGCAGGAATAAAAGATTCCCCGCAGGAGCTAGAAGAACCCAAACTGAAAGAACTCTCAGAACGGATTTATAGGTGTTATATTACTACCAGTGACGAGAAAAATCTGGAATTCTTCAATTTCCCTTTCAATAAAACTGATCTAATCATGAAAATTGAAAAAGAAATTAGATTATGGTTTGAAAACGCACATCAGAGTAGTGCGGTCTTATTGAGGAGGATAGAACAAATTATTCCAGAGTATTTTGAAATTCCAAAATTTTTCACGGATCCTGATATGGAAGTCAAAAATTATTCAGTTTCAGACTTCGAAAGCCTTTGGACATTTATCTTTGGGGAAGAGGATGAACATCTAAAATTACAGGCCTATCAGCTAAGTAAATGGAATTTTTCGAAAAGTCACGAATTCTACAAAGCATACCGCGACTCAACTCAATATTCAGACTATATTCGTCTCCAAATGTTAGAAATCCATTCGTACGAAAATGCCTTTTTAGATATTATAACAAGTTTTGAACACTTTCTCGCATATTATTTTGGTATAATCGCGTCAACTAAGCCTAAGAAATTCCTAAATACTAGGGGAATCAATAAAAACTGTAAGAAGGCTATGAAGGAACTTATTGCTGAATATAAATCATTGCAACAGCAAAAACATTCTGAAAGTGCCTATAAAGAATTTATTACCCGATTAGTCAACCAGGAGCGAATTAATCTTGGGTTTATGAGTAGATCCCTTAGGAACTATATTGAAGACCATGCAGGATATCAAATTCTGATTGATCCCACTAGTGACTTATTTGAATACTATAATCAGCTTAGAATTCATAGAAACAATCTGGTTCACCCAGGGACATTGGAAAAAAGTAGTATCCCATTTCCACACTCTTTAGATGAGTTGGAAAGAGTAGTAGATCAAATGACATCCCTTGGTCACACCATTCTTGACAGTTGCCAAGTATATGAGTTTTCAAAGGAAGCCTCTCTAAGCTTTTCTCATAGCTAAAAATCTATCTTGATTCTAATTTGGGTCTATCTATTGGTGCTTTCTCTGGCTTGACTGTCTGATGATTTACTTTCTTCAATGGCTGCAATGGTGAACAAACAAATTAATCCCATGCTTATTATGAGCCAGAATGATATGAATTCTACAAACCCTGAAGCTATAATTTCCGTACTAAATTGAATATTTGAAACATATCCCTCTTGTACTATGGAAATAGAGTCTCTTTCGGCCTTATAAAAAAGATCTGTGCCAAAAAACCAATCATAATAAAAAGGAGTTTGATATGGGGAATAAATGGCCTCAAAATAATAAGGAAAATCAAAATCAAGAGTCCCTGCCGTGGGATCAACAGGGTGCCAAGTATTTGCTTCGTCAAGAATTTCAGCCCATTCGTGGCCTTGTGATTCTAAACTAGTTATATTAATCAAATAACCATGTACAAGACGAGCTGGAATATTAACTGCTCTACACATTGAAACAAAAAGTCGAGCAAAATGTCTACATACTCCATCTTTCCTTTCATAGATTTCTGAGGCCCAACCTCCTTTCTCACCAGTCAGATTATAAGATGTGCCAAAACTATAATTATAAGTGAGATATGTATTAACGTATGTGTTTAATTTCTTTACTTTTGTCATCACATCAGTTTCCCCATTCACCATCTTCCAAGCACTTTCATTTATTGGAAGATAGTTAGGTTCAATATACTTTGAGGGCTGTAACCATTGACTAATATTTGTCGAACTGGATTCTTTATAACTTCGAGATGCAGGATATCTTGATGTTATAACCTCAATAAAATATTGAGTGTCGGAACTTAATATATTCCCAGAAATATTTAACCACACATTTCCCCATTCATCCCCATCAATCGAATATTTCTTAATATGTAGTCTATTGATAAATAGAGGGATTGAACTATTAGCATTTGAAGATGTTAAATAAGCGGAAGTATAGACTCCTGGATGATAAAATCTCCCTATGGGAACTAGAATATAATCAATATCAGTCACATCTTCAACTGTAACCTTATAATAAGTATGCAAAGTAATGGTTTCTACCTCTCGTTTAGTAATGGGCATTCCTGGTAATGCAATAGAGAGGACCCACAACCAAATAATCATGAGTCCAATTATTGTCAGTTTATATGGGTGTTTCTGAATGAAATGAGCTCTTATGATTGTTCACCTATATTCTATTTCTGAGAATAAGGCCAAAATAAATGGAGAAATACCTTTTTTCTATCTTCTCTCAACGCAAGACTTTTTTTAAGCCGATTCATTATAATATCAGTAGTTTGATCTACTTGATCTATTATTTCTCCTTGCCATTCTTCTAAAGCCAGTTTAATCATACTCTGAGATTCCACTAAATGTCCTTCCGATAAAAATCTGTTTGGAGGAGTATCAATGTAGTGTTTCTCTAATCTATCTTTAGTAGACCTCCTTCCCGATGCATTAGACATGATAAATTGAATTTCAGTTCCTAATTTTGGTTTAAATCGATTTATTTCAAAATTAAATCGATCCCAAATTTTTTCTATTTTTTCTAATAACCCAGGGTGAAAATGAAGAATATATCTAGAAACAGTATTGTCTCCAGAAACAGTTTCCCTTGATGAAATAGTAGAAAATTCTTGAAGCACGACAGTTTGTTTGAAGTAATTTGTTAAAGGACCAAAACATTGTTCAAGAAGTAAGGTGTTTCGTTCGATCTGGTATTCAATACCTCGTAACCTTATACTCCATAATTGAATTAAAAAGATAATAATAAGTGATACTACTGATATCAATGCTGAAAATAGTGCAAGTTCTTCTGTTGCCAATTTTTCACTTCCTTTTACTTGTTAGTTTTAGTTTAATTCGTAAAACCATTGACACTAACAATAATGACAATAAAACAGCAATGATTGAAATTGGTGTGCCTTCTGTTGTTGTTTCTGAAGTCGTTGGAGTAATCGTTGTTGTGGTAGTAGTTTCCGAAGTCATTGCGGTTGGAGTGGTTGCTGATATTACTTCAACAATGAACACCTCGTCATTATCAGCAATATTTTGGATATTCCCAGCCACATCAAGTGCTACAGGAATGAAATAATATGTCCCCAAAGAGGAAGTGGGTAATTCGAAATCATAAATTTCATCAGAATCTAGATCCAAGACCTCGGTGATCTGAATCTCTCCTTCATTGAATGCCCAGACTAGTAACACCCGATCGATTCCACTTGAGATCTCATTTGTAGGTGTTGGATCTTGAACATTCACGGAAAAGGACAGATCTCCACCTTGCAAAACTTGATTTGAGATAGGATCAAGTAGGTTCATTGCTGGAGCTGTGATATCACCCGTATCAATTGATAATTCAAGGTAACCAGTAGCATTGACTTTTCTCCCAGCATATGATTCTGCAAACACGGTAACATCGATTTGTGCGATCCCTCCAGGATAATTCAATGGCACTTCAACAGTAAAGCCATCCCCACATGAAACTTGATCCATTAAATTACCGTAAAAACTACTTGCATTATAGAAAAAGAGCTCGGAGGATGTATTAGTTGACCCTGATACACTGAATCCCACATTATCGACTTGGATATTGATATATAGTAAGAGAATTTCTCCTGGGTCAAGAACCCCGTCGCTATTCCCATAGACAGAATCATCGATGGAATAACTTAGCAGAGTGATGACAGGCATTGGTAATTCTGTGATGTCAATTGTAACATTGAAAACTTGAGCTACTTCATGCCCTTTCGTATCTTTTGCTATCAGGTACAATGTAAATGTCGCGGTTTGATTCCTAGCTGTCATTGGTATTTCGATTGTAGCCTTGGTAGATGTAGTGCTTGCTGCAGCAGCAACATCACCAATGATCACATTGGCTTTAGTAATATTTAGATCAGGATTATCGGTAGTTATGACTCCTGAAACATCAAAGGCATTGCTTTCCCCAATATTTTGTACAGTAAATTCAATATCAACCGTTTCACCCGCTTCAAACAAGCCATCAGAATCAGGTTCATATCCCACAGCTGAGACAATATCAAATTCAGGTTTTGGGAAAAATACGGGGATAGCAAAGTAAAGTAAATC
>JAEOTI010000028.1 GCA_016839955.1 Candidatus Hodarchaeota archaeon
GAGATACCATCCAAGCTGGAAAACATACCTTTAAGGTATTCAAGGAACGTGATCCTGCAAAATTACCCTGGAAAGACCTAGAAATTGATGTGGTAATTGAATCCACTGGATTTTTTAGGACAAGAGAGACTGCAGGCAAACATCTAGAAGCTGGCGCGAAAAAGGTGCTAATATCAGCCCCTGCAACAGATCCTGACATAACGATTGTCTACGGGGTAAATCATCAAAATTATGATTCCGGAAAACACAAGATTGTCTCAGGAGCGTCTTGCACAACAAACTGCCTTGTCCCGGTCGTTAAAGTGTTAGATGATAAATTTGGAATCGATTTTGCAATGATGACTACTATTCATGCAGTAACAAATGATCAAAGTCTATTGGATTATCAAAAGAGTGATCTAAGAAGAGCAAGAAGTGGTTTAGTCTCAATAATTCCGACTACCACTGGTGCAGCAAAAGCTACGGGATTGGTTCTTCCAGAAATGCAAGGAAAAATAGACGGAATGGCTTTCAGAGTACCTACAGCCGATGTTTCCGTTGTTGACCTTGTTACTCGTTTGAAACAAACACCTTCGATAGAAGATGTTAAATCTGCCATAAAAGAGGCTGCAGATGGTCCGTTGAAAAATATTTTGGGATATACAGATCTTCCATTAGTAAGTGCTGACTTTACAGGTGATAAGCGATCATCTGTCGTTGATCTTCTAGCTTGTCAAAAAACTGGTGAATTGTATAAAATTGTTTCCTGGTATGACAATGAAGCTGGTTACTCAGCTAGAATGATTGATCTAGCAAAGCTCATGGGAAATTAAATAAAAAATCGTGTGGGAAAATTCTCACACTTCATTTTTTTCCTTTTTCTTGTTTTTCATTTGATAAGCGGGTTAGGCTAGAATTTGTTATTCAATGAAAAAAAAACAGTTAAAGAGAATTCATTCAAATAGTTAAATAACACAAATATGTTATCTGGATCTTCCAGTCGAAATCAAGGGGTGTTCTTTGCCGACAAAAAGATTTGATTGCTAAAAACATCCAACAAAAAAAATTAATTGAATAAAAAAAAATTATTATCGAATGAAATTCTAACTACTCATATCTATATTGAGCAATGAGTACTTGGGATATTCTTAATCTCTCTTTATAGCATATTGATCAAAAAATCCTCCACTGGTTTTTAGATGTTCATGAATTTGTGAAGTAAGCACGGTGAAAGCTTCTTCAACGTTCTCCCCTGTTTTTGCGGATGTTTCAAAATAATGAAACTTCTTATTAATCGCACGCGCTGAGACAGCATCTGTAAATTTCTGACCCTCTGCAGTTGTCACAGCTGAGGAATATTCTTCTCGTAAATCTTTCTTATTACCTAATATCACCATAGGGATTGAAGTTTCACCAGAATGACGCCAGTATTCTTTTAACCAACCTTGAAGGTTGTCTAACGAAGACCGATTTGTTATATCAAAAATAAGAACTGATCCCATTGATCCTTTATAATAAAGAGTTCTGACAGCATTAAAACGAGGTTGGCCTGCTAAATCCCAGATTTGAAGTTTATATTCTTGTCCATTAGATAATTTAATGTCTCTGATGGCAAAATCAGCTCCGATTGTAATTAAATATTTAGGATTAAAGCCTGAACCAAGAAATTGGTTTTTTAATGATGTTTTACCAACAGCCCCATCACCTAAAAGGCAAATTTTAACAAGAACTGGCACTTCAGGGTACTTCCATAATAACAAGGATAAAAACATCTTTTATATTCTCTTAAAAGACTTCTTAAAGGGAAAACGAATTTCAATCCCAGATATTTAAATCTGCCTTTAAATTTGAGCGGTAGCACTATGGGACTTGTTCCAAACGTTGTTGACTCTTTAAAAAAGAAAAATTACGCAGTATACTTAACTCTGTTTATAGCGTTCATTATTGCCTTTTTAATTCGTGTTTTAGTAATCAATGAATACGGGTTAAGCGGAGATGAAGTTCTAAAAGCGCTAGCAACTCAACAATACCGAAAATTTGATTTTTCCGAGAATGCTTCTCACCCTGTATTAATGAAGATAGCTGTTACATTCTCTGTAATATTCTTAGGTGAGAATGAATTTGCACTAAGGTTACCAAATGCACTTGTTAGTTCTTGTACTGTTGTGCCAATCTTTTTATTAGGAAAAAAATTATACAATCAAACTACAGGACTTCTTGGAAGTTTTCTATGGGCTGTTCACCTTCCAGCGATTTCTTTCACTACCACAGCAAAAGAAGATGCATTTTTAACTTTTTTTTGGCTTTTTTCAATATTCTTCTTTCTCAAAGCGAGGGACGACCCAAAATACTTTTCTCATACTGGTGCTGCAGTTGGTTTAGCAGCAGCTTCGAAATATGCAGCCGGATTTTTGGTTCTTCTTTTGTTAGCTCTCTTTTACATCAGCTATCGTAAGGACTATGACCTGCCTTCAATCAAAGAAACAGCAAAAAAATCAATCCCTCCTGCAATAGCAACATTTTCCTTGGCAAATATACCGTTTTTCTTACCAACTACACTAGTAAATTTTTACCATCATTACGCCCCAGATAGCCCTGAGCGAACTGGATGGATAATGATGGGAGAATTGTTTAAACAAAGGCCACCATATTATATCATCTTACATGTTTTAATTAAAACTCCTCTTCCTTTACTTATCATTATGTTGTTAGGAGTGATTTTTGCAATCAAAGACCACTCAGATTCCGATATCGTTCTTTTAATCTGGTCTTTTAGCATCATTGCTTTTTTTTCAATTATTCCTTATGGTTACGTGAGATATTATTTACCAGCTATCCCTGCTCTTATTCTCCTAAGTGTTCAAGGAGTATATCGGATGATAGAGAGAGGAATTAACCAGTTTCAGAATCTTGAGAAGGATTTGAAACCAGAAATCTCATTAACTGTCGGTGTTTTAATTATAGCTCTAGTTATAATCCAATCTTCTTTTATTATTTTTCAAATTCAACCATACTATCGTATGTACGTAAATGAAATTGGAGGAGGCATAGATGAAGCTGGTTACTATTTTCCTCAAGATAGTGTTTATGACTACTTCCTCCGTGAAGCGGTTCAATACGTCTCTGCTGAGGCACCAAATGGTTCAAAAGTGGCAATGAGTGAACCTCTAGTTGGAGATTATTATGGTAGGTCCGAGTTGGACTTTATATTCATTCAATCTCTCCCCTCAAATCTAATAGATTGGGATCCAATTGTTTCGTTTGTAATTGTTCAGGATTCACGAATTTTTTATGAGAATCGGGATCAAATAGCTGACCTGCGGAATTCTTTAACACCAGAAAGAACCTATAAAATCTTTGAGACTGTTGTTGTAGAAGTTTATCGACTATAATTAAACAGAAGCTCTATAGAGACAAAAACTAGAGAAGATCAAGGGATACTTCGAGATGTTTTTATCAAAAAGCCCTAATATAGTTCAATTTTCTCTTAAATAAGGTTCACCAAATCACTCTTTCACTTAAATAAGGTTGACCTATTCTCAGAAGTTAAAAAATATAGTCTATTTCAGCTCTAAAAACTGCCAAGTAATTTTCGTTTTAGAAAGAGTTTGAGAAGGAGTTTCAGGATTCCTGAACTTAGGGAAATCAATTCTCAGGCTAGAAGGTAATTAAAAATAAAATCGGGCTTAAACAGCTCTTATTTTTTAATTTCGCGAGATCAGAGACAAGATCATTTCGCTGATGATGATGCTTATTGTTCATTTACGAGTGACCATAGGATGTGAAGTGATGTTATCATAGCATGAGACTAAAGCAGAGCAGCCAAAAGATTTAATAAGGAAGACAATTTTGAGTCTACTGAATTTACACTAAATTCACATTGAAAGGCAGGATTGAAAAATGGCATTCGCAGACGCAAAAGTCGAAAAATTAATTCGAGCCGCTGGCGCATTCCGTGTCTCCAAAGGCGCTATTAAAGCTATGAACGACATCCTTACGAACAAAGGCACTCAAATTGCTAAATACGCAATTGAAATTGCCCGACACAGTGGTCGTAAGACAGTTCTTGAAGGCGACATTAAGCTCGCAGCAGAGAAATAGGCTCTTCTCTGAAACGGAGAATTCATTTCTCCCCTTTTTTTCTTTTTCTTTTCGTAAATAAGTCTATACGTCTACTCTTTTCCAAATCTCTTGGTTTATGATTTGTAGTAATTAAAAAATAATTCCGGGATTCTTAAACATCAAATTGCGATTTTATCTATACTTAGCCCGACGAAACTGTCTTGATTTTTACTGACAGGTCTAACGACAC
>JAEOTI010000807.1 GCA_016839955.1 Candidatus Hodarchaeota archaeon
CTGTAACTGACACTCAAAAAAAGATCCTAAAGGAGTTAGAAAAGAACCCAAATATAACTTATGATGAATTAGTAGATAAGATTGATACAAGTAGAAGAACAATTATCAGACAAATGAACGGCTTAAAAGAGAAAGGAATAGTAAAAAGAGTAGGCCCTGCTAAAGGGGGCCATTGGAAAGTTGTAGAAGAGGATGAATAGTATGATCTGTAAAATCTGCGGTATCAACGAAACTGATAATCCAGATAGTATCTGTGATGATTGTAAGTTTTCAATAATTAGTAATGATGATATTCCACCAACATTCTAGTTGTTATACCTTTATATTACCACAATACTTTAAATTGTAACATGTCTATACATAAAATGTGTTTTAAAAGGGGAGGCATAAATGGCAAAAGATGCAAGAATTTGGGAGATTTCCGATAACGATAGCCTTAAAGAGATTAAAAAATCACACTTAAATCTTGAAGAACGTATTGAAAAGTGGCTAGAACAAGATATCTCCATTCTCTCCGATGATTTATTAGTAATTGGTCGACAAGTTGACACTGCTATTTGTGGTATTATTGATCTGTTGTGTTTAGATATTGATGGTGATGTGGTTATTGTAGAGTTGAAGCGAGATAAAACACCGCGCGAAGTAACGGCTCAGGTACTTGATTATGCATCATGGGTAAAAGAGTTATCAAATGACAAAATCACAGAAATTGCTACAAAATATCTTGCTGATAAAGCTCCATTGGATGAAGCTTTTAAACAAAAATTTGAAGAAGAGATCCCTGAAACACTCAATAGTGAACATAAAATGCTTATTGTTGGTTCTGAAATTGATGCACGTTCAGAAAGAATCATCAATTATCTTTCAGATACCTATGGTGTTGGTATTAATGCAGCCACGTTTCAATATTTTAAAAATGAAAAGAATCAAGAATTTTTAGCACGCGTGTTTTTAATTGAACCAAGCGAAGTCGAATATAAAACAAAGACGAAAACATCATCGAAGCGCAAACCATACTTAACATATGAACAACTTGAGCAGATATCGGAAAATAATGGTGTCAAAGATTTATATCTTGATCTATTCGAAAGACTCTCAGTTTTTTTCGATCAAAATGTTCCAACAACCCATTCATTATGTTTCATGGGTAAATTTGGTGATAAACGAAAAGTCCTTTTTAGTTTGATTCCCAAAGATAGCAAAAAGGATGAAGGGATTAAATTTCAGGTTTATATTCATAGATTAGCAGAATATATGGATGTCGATATCAAATATTTAACAGAAATATTGCCGCAGGATCATCAAGACTGGTCATATCAAAAGAGTGATTCATTAGAATGGTCAGGATTTGAAGGATTTTTTAGTAATAAGGATGAGATTAACAGATTCATTGATGGTTTAAATCAGTTAAGGAAGAAATAATATGCTCTGTAAAATCTGTGGTGTAAATGAATCAAAGCCTATAGATCATTCCAATCTTACGATTCTGTTGTCTTAGGTAATACATCCATTATTAAAAGTCATTAATTAGTGCTAATAAATCTTTTTTAATTTCTTGCCAAGGTTGAGCAAGATTTATTGATTCCCATCTTATTCTATGTCCTTGGATTTCAATTTCCTCTGAGAGATTATAAGTTGCTGTTGGGTACAACAGTATACCTGTTGATTTTCGATAATATTCTGATTTATGCTCCTGTGTTTTTAAATATGAATATATTTGGTACAAATGCTTTGTATTAAATGTTAAATTATCCCATCTCCCTTCTACAATACTTTCTTTAGTAAACTTTGTATCTAGGATTATTATTTTTCTTGATTCTTTATGCTCAAATATTATATCTGGTTTCATAATTGGTAAAAAGGCTGTTTCTTCTGTTGTTGGCCAATTAATAATTGATTGAGGATTAACGTTCCAGTCTTTTAAATGATACTTATAAAACTCTGCAACAAATTTTTCATAAATATCATAGAGAGTAAGTTCATCACGATTCACCTTTAAAAGATAATCCTTTCCCCTTTTTTCAACAGGCATTAAACGAGAGTACAGAAGATAACAAAGTGTTAGCATAAGTCTATAATCCATATCCCTTTGTAGTAATAGTTCTCGTCTAATATCTGTTGGTTTTAAATCGATTAAATCAATACCATCCATTTCCTGTATAATGCTACGTAAATTATTCCTTTGATCCTTTGCTTTTATTTTATCAGAACCAAAATCACCAACTTGTATCATCCGAGATAATGTACTCCGAATAATCTGATTTTTAAACACATTTTTCATGTATAAATAATATCGCGAAAAAGTTCGGCCTTGAGGAAAACATAGAAATTTTATACTCTTATCAAAGTCAATCCTTCCACGAATACCATAAATTTCATTTTCAATTTCGTTATAATCTCTACCAAGACCAATACGAATCCGCTGTTGTATTTGTTTTGTTAATATTGAAGCCAACAAACAATCAATATTAGGTGCACTTTCAACTTCTGACCTCCACCTGTTTCTTAACTTATCACGGGATTTCAGATAATAAATTAACATGTACCAAATATTTCTGATTGGAATCCCATAGCTTGTGGATTCCATTTCTTTGCTTTCAGCCGTTATAATCATGTTGTGATCAGCCTATTTTTAATTTTTTCAACTCGGTTAGGATCATCAAACCAATATTCCTGCAATAAAGGAATTATTTCAGTTTCAATAATATCCAAATACCAATCTGTTTCAAGTTGAGCAAAATCAGATTTATTTGGACAAAAATAACTATGACCAATTTGAAAATTAACGCCGAGCAAACTATCATTAGCAATCTCTTCGTTCAACCAGTTCATTCGTGTTATTATAAAATCAATTAGTTCCTCTTTCATGTTTTTTGATTGAAGCCAATATTTATATTTTTCACTGTTAAACTTAGGCCTCAAAGTAAAAAAGGAAAAACGTCTTCTAAGAGCATAATCTACTATGGCAATTGAGCGATCTGCAGTATTCATTAATCCTATGATAAACACATTTGGAGGAATATGGAACCTTTCTTCTTCAGTCCTGCTGTACATCAAAGGTATTGCATATTTTTTGTTCCTTTTATCCACCTCAATTAGCATTAGTAGTTCACCAAAAATCTGACTTATATTACCCCTGTTGATTTCATCTATGATAAAAACATATTGGTTCTCTGGATCCTCTTCTGCTTTTTTACAAAAGTTATAAAAAACTGCATCTCTAAGATAGAAGTTATTTCCCTCATCAGGATTTGGTCTGAAACCCCTTACGAAATCTTCATAACAATACGATTGATGGAATTGAACCATTTCAACACGTTTCTCATTTTTTTCCTCGATAAGTGCGTAAGCTAATTTTCGAGCTAAAAATGTTTTACCAACTCCAGGTGAACCTTGCAGTATTATATTTTTCTTGGTTTTTAGCTTTTCAAGCATATTTTCAATTTCATATTGTTCAAGGAAAATATCGGATTTTAAAATATCATCAACACTATATGGTTCTTCAGTTTGTACTTCTTCTTTGGTTTTATCAGCTTCATCACCATACCATCTATCTAAATACCATTCATAGTCTTGAGGTTTATGATTCCAAATAAAATCCACTAGATTGCGTGAATGTTCGATTAAATCATAATCCTCTGATAAATTCAATTTCGATACAGTAATCCTGAAGGTGTAGAAGAACCATTCTTTAGGTTCGAAATCACTGTCCCATTCGACTGCAATATTTCGTCCATCTCCCCGATTATCAGTGATTGTACCACGAGCCTTAATTATGTTTTTAGATACTGTATGCCCTCTACTATCAAAAGGTAGATGTAATTTCTGTGTTGCAGATGCTTTAATAGCAATCTTATCGCCTGGTTTCATTGATTTAACGTCTTCTATGTATTTATCTTCATATCCGTTCTGCCAAATCCCCTCATCAATAAACCGCTGTGTCTGGTCATCGCCATCCCAATATGCACCGACCAACCAATAATTATGTTCATCAGGACTAGGAAGTTGTTCTTTTTTTGTTGAATCTTGTTTTGCATTTTGGTATGCCATTAAAGATATTTCAGGGAAGGATTCCTTTCGTTTTGAAATGCTGTCCAATACAGATAAGTAAAAAGATGAGTTGAGTCCAGATGTGGGAAATTGAATTCCTAGATATGTTCTGTTATTTTTATCCAAGCTAATAAATCGCTCAGGGCGAATCCAATAAAGCCCCATCGTTAAATTTACATTAACTCCCCAAACGTGGAATGCATCATCTATAGCAGCCATTAAATCATTTTTATTCCCTTTATCCTCAAGAGCAAGTTTAAAAACATGCCATAATTTTTGAATATCATCGATTTTACGACTTACTTGATAAGCAAAAAACCAGGATTGTTGATTGTTTATCACAGGAATACCATCAAAATCTGTTGGTAAAGGGCTCTGAATATTGAACTTTTTCTTGAATTCGGTTAAAATAGCAATCCGTTCTTTTTGTGAAATCCCTCTATTAAATACACCAAAAACAGTAAATGGGTCTATTTCAGTCAAAAGGAAGCTATCACCTTGGTCATTTTTATCCATTAATGGAGTAACTTTGTAATCATTACTACGAAGTTCTTCAATGAAACTAATTAGCTCATTCTGACGATCTTCCCAATCAACTAATTTATCTGCTAATTCTTTATAAAAAGGTATCCAGCTAAATTTATTTGCCATTTTAAATCCTCCACAATTATTTTTCCCTGTTTTCCATATGATCTTTTGATTAATAAATACTATTTTTCCAATATTGTTAAATTTTAGTAACTTATTCTATCGTTAATGGTAATTTATTCTCACTCTAGATTAAGTTGTTATGAACAATGTCCACAGAAGTATAAATTGAAATATCTTGACAAAGTTGAAACTGAAGTTGAGCAAAGCATAGAAGCTTTTCTTGGTAGTAGGGTTCATGAAACACTCGAGAAGTTGTATCGAGATCTTGGGTATCAGAAAGTGAATACGTTAGATGAACTCCTTGATTTTTTTCTAGATACTATGTTAAAATCAATCAGTTTTATCTTTTCCATTGAAATCGAATAGGTTCTTCCTCTTTTTTATATCATATTCAATGATGTCTATTTTACTTAATTCTTTATTCCTATAGGTAGCATTCGCCTTGATCTTTATTTTTTCAAAAAGTACTTTCTTTAATTCTTCTTTAGACGGAGGGTTAATAAAACTGATAGGGACATGTTTGTTAGTTCCTTCTAATGTAAAACCCATTGTACCCTTGTCTATATTAATTAAATACAAGTAACCAAAAAATTCTTCTTCGTATATCTCAATCAATATTTCTCCCTCAAGTTTTTTAATTACATTTTTTAAAATTTCTTTTTCTTTATAATCAATTTCAGTTTTGATTTCTTTTTTTGCCGGGGAATAAACAATTAATTTATCTTTTTCTTTTGTTAGAGGTAAAAATATATTATCGATCTCTTTAACAATAGTTAAATTGTTTGTCATATTTTCGATGTTTATTTGGCATTTTGATTTTTTGTGTTTACTAAATAACCTATCGAATAAAACTACAATACAACCACTGATGATGCCTACACTCATTGGATGATTTAAAATAATTTGAATTATTTCTTGGAAGGATCCTTTTTTTAATTTTAGATACAATTTTATGTTTTCATATTCATTAAATTTTTTTTCTTTGTAAAGATTTTTAATTATTTCTTTCAATAAAACCTCTGTTGATTTGAGCTGATTTATCAGGAAAGGTATTTCCATCTTCCCATTAAAAGATGGGCCTTCATAAATAAAATATAATTCTTCCTCCCTAACTAATAAATCTCCGGTGAAATTTGATTCATACCTTGACATCTCAAACTCCCATTTCATGTAAAGTTTCTACTATTTTATTCTCCAAATCTAGTATTTTCCTTTTAATAAATTCAGGATCTTCATATTCAATTTCTTCGTATTCTATTTCTTTGTATTTTGAAATGCTTAAATCATAATTATTTTCTTTGATTTCCTCAATCGGAACGAAGAAACATTTTGCTTTTCTATCTTCAAATTGTTCCGCATCTCTTTTATTGAAATTTTCTATGATATCTGGTATGTCACCTTTTCCATCTATAAATGTTCTTTTATCATCAAGGCTGAAACCATCAGCGATCATATCATAAAACCATACTTTTTTGGTGGGTTCGCCCTTGGTAAAAACCATGATTCCTGTGGAGACTCCGGCATATGGTTTGAACACACCAGATGGCATTGATATTACTGCGTCAAGTCGACATTCTTCAAGTAGTTTCTTTCTGATCTGGGTATGTGCTTTAGAATTACCAAATAATACACCATCAGGAACAATAACAGCA
The DNA here is from genome assembly GCA_016839955.1 of Candidatus Hodarchaeota archaeon. The sequence goes on from JAEOTI010000807.1 coordinate 6,354, forward strand.
CATCTGCCGCCACTTGATAGTATATTATACATTAGTTCAAGGAAAAGAATTTCTGTTTTCTTAGTTTTAATTGCAAATTCTGTACTGATTTCTGACTCGTTGATACTTCCTTTAAATGGAGGATTTGCCAGGACAACATCGTAATGGTTTTTTTCTTGGTTATATCTAGTTGACAGTGTATTTTTTTGTTTTATGTTTGGTCTGTTCATTCCATGCATCATCATGTTCATTAGTGATATTCTTGTCATTGTTGAATCAAAATCATAGCCATAGAATGTTTGTTCCCTTAGTATGTCCCATTGTTTTTTGTTTAATTTATCTCCTTTTAGATTATACTCGTTTCCATGTTCATCTGTTTTGATAAGTTCTTTTGATGTATTCTGTTTTAGGATGTGTTCATTGGATGCGACCAGAAAACCAGCAGTTCCACAAGCAGGATCGCAGATGTTGTCTCCTATCTTAGGATTTATTAGAGAAACCATCATCTTGATGATGTGTCTTGGAGTTCTAAATTGACCGTTCTTTCCAGCGGTTTTTAGTTCCGAAAGTAAGTATTCATAAAGATCTCCCTTTGCATCTCTGTTTTGTTCTTTTATTTGCATTTCATTTATGATTTTAACAGATTCGATGAGAAGAGAAGGTGTTGGTATAGTAAATACTGCATCTTTCATATATTGAGCATAAAGAGAGTCTTCTCCACCGAGTGTTCTTAGGAAGGGGAATACTTTGTCTCTAACATGTTCTAGGATTTGATTTGCTGGTAGGTTTGTCCATTCTGACCATTTACAGTCTTCATGATCTTTGAAGATGGATTCGTATTTTTCTCCACTTAACTGAGCGTTTTGTTCTCTTGTAATGTCTTCATCTTCTAGTCTTTTCATAAAGATTAGGTAAGACATCTGCGTAATGGCTACTAGAGGATCTGAGATTCCTCCGCTCCAAAATTTATCCCATAATTGGTTTATTTTTGATTTCAGTTCTGTATCTAACATATTAATTCACCTCTAAACGCTTTTTGCATTAAAGAATCAAAGAAATTTTCAATCTGTTGTTTTGATCCTATCTGAATTTTTTTTAATTTTTCAATTTTTTTTATGATGTTTTCAAATTCATATTGAAGATCAAGTGGAGGAACAATAATTTCAATTCTTTTTAATCCCTCCTGATTTATACCAGATATTGTTGATTTTGTAACAAATTTAAAAACGAAGAATTTTCTCACCCTCTCATTATTCAGATAATAAAAAAGGAATGATGGTGAAATCTTCTTTAGATTTGGTGTGATTTTTATCAATGAAGATTCAAAAACTATCGGTTCATCAGATTCTGGAACTCTGCAAGGTTTTGCCGAACCTTCGTAATTTAATGATCTCCTTGCAATTAATATATCATTATAATCAACATTGTATTTGTTAATTTCTTTTTCACTTAACATAACTCGTTTCAATCCGCCTCTGTGAACATTTCCATAAAAAGCATCAGTCATATGAATCATTTCAACTCCACCTACCTTCACATATTTATCTTTGGGCAAATATAATCCATTAATTGATTTTTCAAGCAAATTATCTAATTTAGTAAACTCCCACGATTTTGGATTTGTTATTGGATCCCCAAACATTTCCAAAAAAACACTATTAAGATAATCATCTGTCAACTTATCAGATTCTTTCCGCCATTCTTTTAACTGCTTAGCTTTTTCAAGAACGGTAACAATTTTCTTTTGGATATCGATAGGAGGAATTGTAATCATTAAATTAATCACACTATTTTTTTCCAAGTGAGGTATGGTTGCCCCTGTTGTGTGTGTATTAAAATATTTAAATTTTGATTTTAAGAATTTAAATGCATAATTTTCATTAATACAATTATCGATTTTTCTTAATCTTGTTATTGTTGAACCTACAAAACCATTAAGTCCAAAACCAACTGTGCCACAGTTTGCTCCATCCCAAACTAACAATAAATCACTTGGATTACACATTAAGCCATTATCATCATTTGTAAATTTGCTAATTGGCTCTCCTCTTAAGTTCTCAATAGCAATATATGGAATAGACTCTTTAGATGGCATATCTGTGATATTTATCTTTTTTCCTTTCCTAAGTTCAAAGATTTCTTTTAATCTAGACTCTTTCCATCCGTCTGGCATATCTTTCATTTTTTATTCCTCCTAAAAATATCACTAGGAACTGGCACAGACTCTTTCTTCTTCTTATGGACAAAAGCATATCTTTCCCCTAAGCTAAGTGTAATAATCTCATGAAGTTCTTCTATAAAAGCAGGGGAAACATTTTTTAGAATCTCTATTTGTTCTTCATTATCAAGTTCAATAGACCATAAGAACGAATCAGTTTTTTTATCATAATAAACCTTGTTTTTACCTGCAACGGTGTGCGGAATCGGAATTTTTAACTCTCGTAAAATTAACTTTCTCATTAAAGATGCAGATGATACCCCTTTCTTTTCGCAAAATTGCCTAAATAAAGTAAACTCGTTACTCGGAAGCTTTGTTGACACTGCTCTATATTCCATGAAAAAAGAGAATGAAACATTCATTTATATATTTTTGTGTAAACCAAGGTTTACCTAATTATTTCATTTTAATCTCATTACATTTTTTAATAATAAACTTCAGATCATCTATCTGGAAATAATCAAGAGGGTGTTCCTCCGACAAAGGAGGGACAGCCAAATCTGTAATTTCAATGTGTTTCCTATCAGCAAATACCTTCTTAAGTAAACGTAAAAATTCAACCTGTTTTGAAGTATACTCTGTTTTTTTGATAATATATTTATCAAATTTCCGTTCAATCAACTCTTTAGGATCATATTCATGTGATAAACCGATAATGTCCCGTAAAAACAATAAGAAATCAACTTTCTGATATTTCTGAACATTTTCAATAGTAAGTCCAGGTCTTAATGATGACAATTGTAACTCTAGTTCCAACAACTCATGTGATGTGATTCCCTTACCCTCTTTTATTTTCTTAACAAGAGGATTTTTTTCAAGGAACTGTTTTAACTCCTCATCTTCTTTAATCTCTTTTTCATATTTCTCCCTAATTAAGACAATATCCGGAGCATCAATCTGAATTATCTTCTTTGGATTTGGCTCATAATATCTCATTAACGGAGCAATAACTATCACTAAAAACTCAACATCATTAAATGTTAAATCCTCCCAAAATTCCTCTCGAAGTACACGAATAATCTCATCTCTGTTTTCTTTTATATCAGTTAAATTATCTCTCTGTAGAATATTCTCACACATTTCCTTAACATATACTCTTACATCCTCTATCTTGTCGACGTCTCTATCTAAAACATAGCCAAACAATTTTTCAGTTCGAAGAATAAACGAAGAAACATTAACACCTTCGCCCTGTTTAAAAATCATAAGAGGCGATATCTCCTCCATCAACTCTTTAACATATTTTTCAAGATTAAAAGACTCACCTTTGATTTTTTCTAGAGTTGGTAATTTCTCACGGATAATAAATGAATCTTCATCTAACTCATCAATACCTGCTATAATTTTATCTGAAATAATTTTCTTCTGAGCATCATCAAGAGGTTTATCTAAAAGTTTTACTCTATTTTCAAATATCCTCGTTACAACATCCTTGGCAGTTGTTCTTTCTTTTGTAACTGTAAATTCATGATAGTGTATGTTAGAATGTCCTCCTATTGTAAAATCAATAATCAAGAAATCATTCTTCCCTCTATCGGGTAACCACTCAGGGTGTTTACAGGCATTCAAATTTCGTGTTCCTCTCCCTATCATCTGCCAGAATCTGATAGATGAAAATACAGGTTTAACAAACACTAAGTTACAAACCTCTGGAACATCAACACCTGTATCTAACATGCCAACAGAAAGAGCAATCCTTGGTTCTGACTGTAATTGAAATCGTCTTATTTCATCTTCAGAACGATACATTTCCGAAGTAATTACCTGAACATCATTACTTAGCATTGGAAAGGCCTTGCCGAAAATCTTCTTCATGTGTTTAGCATGCCGTTGACTAGCGCAGAAAAATATTGACTTACAAGGTTTTCCCTCATCTGACTTGTAACAAATATTCATAAATTCTCTAATAATCAATTCATTAACCTTATCATCCATAAACACTCTATCAAACTGTGAACCTGTAAACTCAACTTCTTCAGGATTCAATTCCTGCCTTCTAAGTTGATCCTTTAAATCACTGGTTAATTCAGAACCCCTGATACCAAGGGATAAACGTTCAGTCCCTATTATTTCAGCTCTATAGGGAACTAGAATCTTATTTAAAACCGCTTCATCATAAGAATATTCAACTGTTGGCTTTCCTTTCTTGCATTCAAATAAATCATAGGTGTTTTTTGTTTCATGCTCTCGAGGAGTAGCAGTAAGGCCAATCTTTATAGCATCAAAATATTCGTTAATAAAATTATTTTTATCATAATATGATCGATGAGCTTCATCAAAAACAATTAAATCAAAAAAACCCGGACTGAGCCACTCAACTAGTCTCTTTGGCTTTCCACCCATTAATGTTTGAACTGTAGAAACATAGAGACGTCCTGTCGTAGAGAACTTCTCACGTAAATCAGCAACAGGTTCAGTAAAAAACTGCTGAAACCCACTTGATTTAGCCTGGTTTACAAGAGCAATACGATCAGCAACAAATAAAACATTACGAACAACATTTGCATTAATTAGGACATTAATAATTGCCATTGCAACTCTTGTTTTTCCAGTACCTGTAGCCATATGCACAAGAGATTTCCTATATCCCTTTGAAAAGTGTTCACTTAACTCCCGAACTATCTGAATGCTCTTTGGCCTATCAACAATACGAGATCCAATTTTAACTTCAGTTGGATTCCTCCTTTTACTATAAAGGTTCCCTCTTCTTTTAAGATCCTCTTGATTAAAAGGGCCGCTAACCTTCCGTTCTATGCCATCTTCATCTATAAAACGCCAAATTCTACCATTGGTCAGAAAAATAGGTATCTTCCTGTTTACCTGTTGTTCAATATCCTTAGCATATGTTCTTGCCTGTATCCTACCTTTTTCTTCATCCTTAGAAAAACGTTTCGCCTCAATAAGTGCCAATACCGAATAATCCTCATCTAATAATACATAATCAATAAACCTATCCACATTCTTTTCAGGATGCCCATCATAAAATACAAATTTTTTATTAATAAAATCAGATTTAACAGAGTTAACCTCTTCTTTAATATACTTCTTTAACCAACATCTCTTTTCTAATTCTGGATCAATGTATTTCTTCCTTGTTTTGTTCTCATTAATTAGTACTGATATATTTTCCTCTTCGTCCATTAGATAATTGAATAACTATAATTAACTTATAAATTCTACTAGGTGTTGTGGAATTTTATATTTATTATTCAAGTCATTTCTATATGATCTTTTGTTCTTTTAAACTAGTAAATCCATCTTCACCAATGACAACATGATCCAGGACTTTAATTTTCAATAGATGCCCTGCATTATACAACATCTTAGTAACTTCTTTATCTTCACTGCTAGGATTACAATCACCACTTGGATGATTATGAACCAAAATAACAGCATTAGAACTTGCTTTTATTGCTGACTTAAACACTTCACGAGGATGAATAAGAGAAGCATTTAATGTTCCAACCGAAACCAACTCTTCATCAATTATCCTATTCTTAGTATCTAAAAACAAGACATAGAAATGCTCTTTCTTTTTATCCCGTAATTCATCAATATAATAATTAAAAACATCTTTTGCAGTCTCTATTTTTGGTTTATATCCTTTTTTTTGCAATCTATTTGTTCTACGAAAGATTTCAAACATAGCCTGGATCTTCATCGCTTGGATGTCATTCTTGAACTCATTTTCAAGCTCAGGCAGTGAGAGATCAACTAATTTATGAAAATGGTATTTCGAAAGCACTCTATGTGAAAGATCAACAGCGTTTTCTTGAAAATTCCCTCTTCCTAAAACAACGGCTAAAAGTTCAGCATTACTAAGATTAGAAGCACCTTTATTCTTTAGCCTCGTCCAGGGTCTATCAAACCAAGGGATCTCCCTGATTTTCATAAAATGATAACTATTAATTCTTACTTATATTTTTCTTAGCAAAGAAGAAAATTACTTATTAATAAAAATTATAACATCTGATTGTAAAAAATACTTTCACTCTTAAAGTGAATTCTACAATACACCGGTAAAAAGC
>JAEOTI010000511.1 GCA_016839955.1 Candidatus Hodarchaeota archaeon
CAAAAGTATCAGAGAATTGAAGTTGGGCTAGAATCACGTCACCAGCTTTATACATTTTCCCAAACCTCATCCTCTTTGTTATCCCATAGTTCTTGCATTTTTTCTTGTTGGATTTTATGAAGAAACTCATCATACTGATTTCTAATTGACACACTTTTACTTAACTTGATTAATTCAGAAATGAGTTCATTATATGTTTGTCTAGAGTGAGTTTTCAGGCCTTTCAGAGATTCTAATACATCTTTGTCAATTTGAATGGTCGTTTTCATTATAGTTCGTATATAATTATCTATATCTTATTATGTAAATCTTATGGTTTATTTTTTTTTATTCAGAACATCCCGACATGTGTTCTACTTAATTCTCATATCTCCTACGGTTATTTATCATGCGATTTAATTAAATGGTCAAATTGACGGATATATTGTTGTATTTCTTGGATTTTATTGTCCAAAGCGGAGGTTTTTTGACTGATTATTACTTTTTGCTTTAAACGATCAAGAATTTGTTGTTCTTTATCTAGTTTTTCAAGTAATCGTGGATTTCCACTCTTTTCTGCCTTAGTTCGGGCATTAAGTAGAAGTTGGGCTCCTTCTTGATAGTTCATTATAGCAATCTCTAACATTGCACGAATAATAATGAGTTCTATTAGAACTACAGGCATTATATTATTCGCAGCAATAGATTCTGCATCAATTAAAGTTTTTCTGGCATTTTCCACATATTTTTCTTCCATGGTTAACTTAAACCGTATCAAATAAATTTCTGCTAGTTTTCCTAATGATAAAATCGAATAGTTAAGAAAGTCATTCATTTTTGATTCTTTTAAACACTGAGTGTAGTGTATAAACGCATCCTCAATATTTCCTTTAGTTTGGGACACAAAACCAGCAGAATATAACAGACGCATTTTAGATTGGAGAATCTGTGTCTTTGTTACAAATTTTTCAGCTTTTTTAAGAAAACTATCAGCTTTCTCAAAATCTTCAAACTCAGCATAAACACATGCAAGAGCTGCCAGATTATCTATAAAAGGTTTTGATTTAATTCCTAGCCGTTCCCACATATCTTGGCTTTTTATTAAATGGTCTTTAGCTTCATTAATATTCCCACAGCTCCAATGAAGTAGCCCAATATTCAGTGAAGTAAGAGCTAACCCATAATCGTCTTTAAGAAGAATAAATAAGTCCTGTGCCTGTTTATAGGTGTTAAGTGACAGATGAAATTCGCTTCGCATGCTATGTAGTTCAGCAATATTGTTCAATGTTGTAGCAATACCTTGTTGACTTCCTAATTGTTTTTTTACTTCTAGAGATCTTCCATAATATTCCAAAGCGCTGTAAAAGTCACCTTCTTCAGTATAACAAATGGCAATATTGTTGAAACATACAGCTGTTCCCCCTAAATCCCCTTCTTCCTCTCTAATCTTTAAGCTTTCTCGATAATATTCAATAGCCTTTTGTTTGGCATTCTCTACTTTATTCTTGTGTTTTGTAACCAAACCTAAAACATTCAAAAAATAAGCTTGCTTAAGTTTGTAACCGATTTCATTTGCAATACCAAGTGCTGAAGTTGTCAGCACCTCAGTTTGATCAACATTCCCTAATTTCCAATGATTCTTAGTCATTTCAGACATAATGTCTACTAAATTATGCCTATCACCAGACTCTTCAGCTATTATATAAATTGATTCTAGAACAGACGTTGCTTCTTGATATTTTGCGCATCTATATAACTCTCTAGCATACTTCAATTGTTTCTCAATTGAAATATGATTCATTTAACTCACAGCTCACTAAAAGACTCATTTAAGGTCCAAAAGCAGGATTTACAGGTTGTCCTATGTTGCGAAGATCTCGAAATATCTGTCCTTTATGATGAATTTCATGTTCAATAACATGCCAGACTGTCCAATAGATTGAAAATTTTTCCCCTCTTGGACTTACACAGACTTTTTTTAGATCAGAAAATTTTAAAAAATCCAACAAATCAAGTGTCGAGGTATGAGCGTCATTTAATAGTTGTATAATGTCATCTCTCGATGAATATTTATCTTTGTGAAAGTGAGCATTAATATTCCAGCTCCCTTGGATTACTTTTTGGATCCAGTGGACTTCTGCTCCAGCAATATGTCTGAAAATATCTCCAATAGTCATAGCATCTTGCACCGGTTTGATTTCAAGATGTTGAGGATCCATTGCTTTGATAGTATTAATTAGACCTTCTCTAATTTCATCCCAATGTTGGAAAACTTCCCTAACTTTCATCTCTACTTCTTCCAGTCATGTATTATCTATCCAAGTGTTAATACAAAAACACTCTTAGATCTTTTAACAAACCATTGTCTTATGTTGGAATCTCTAAATAATCAAATGCAACGTTATCTAGCGATTGAAACTGCCGGAGGAGCTACCTGGCACCCTTCAGGAAAATCAATCGCTTTTGTATATAATACACCAGGCTTTTATCAAATATATTCAACAGAAATCGCTGAAAATATGGTGTTATTGCCAACACGCCTAACTTTTGAATCGGATCGCTGCACTAATCCTCATTATTTAGAAGATGAATCCTTAATTTTCTTTATGGATCGGAATGGAAACGAGAACTACCAAATTGGACGAATTACAAAGGATCAAGAAGTTTCTTGGTTAACATCTAAATTAGATAGAAAACACCAATTCAGCTTCTCAACTAAAAAGTCGTTTTATTTCCTTGCTAACTTAAATGACAAGTCTAGATTGGATGCTTATCGTCATGCTTTTCCTTTGGATGACAACACTCCTGAACTTGTTTACTCTTCTGATCAAGGTGTAACTTTTGTCAGAGCTGTTTCCCCGAATGAGAAGTTAGTTGTATTACGACTTTATCCAAGCAATGTGTACCAAGAATTGATTTTATTAGAAACTGATACTGGTCGTTCCCGCAGTTTGACAAAATCTCTATCTCAAAAACGACTAGATTACTGGAACGTTATTCGATGGTTAGACGATCAACATCTCCTTGTCCATACTGATCATAATCATAATTTCAAACGGCTAGGGGTACTTAATCTTGATGGAGAGTTCAATCCGTTTCAAGAGTATGATCAAAAAACTAATAGCGATACAGTTTTAGCAACATATGTTGAATCAATCCCCTACACCTATTTCATTGTAAATGAAGATGGCTATAGTAACTTATATCGTGGAATGTTCTCAACTGAGGCTGTTCGAAATATGGGACAAATTAAACTTCCAATAAACGGTGTTATGCAAATCTATGACCATCGCTCATTTACTACTCCAATCCGGTTTTCACAGGATGGAAAGCTTGTAGCACTCACTCTTAGTGCAGCAACTTCCCCCTCAACCATTTGGATTCTTGATGTTGAAAAGCAAACATTTTGGAAAGCTACAAAGGTCAATACTAGCGGTTTGAATCCAAAAGAGTTTGTGGATGCTTCATTACACA
>JAEOTI010000512.1 GCA_016839955.1 Candidatus Hodarchaeota archaeon
ACCGCGAATTAGCAAACCTTTATCTGATCCTTCATCAATCAGGACATCAGAAGGAAGCATCGTATTTTTAGCAATACGGAATAATCTATTAGGCAATTGGATATTATCTTTTGTGCTAAGTGCGCAAAAATGGACTGGAAGTTTGGAATTTTCATATGCCCATTCAACAATTTTAATTGCGAGCTCTTTACTTCCTTTAATCGCAGATAAATTGATGGAATCAGGCTCTAAATTATGTTTTAAGAGATTCCGATAGTTTGTTTCGCTTATTTCTAGCTCGTTTAAGTTTATAAAATGAAATTGTTTACTCCCAGCAACATTTTTTTCGAACTCAATAATTAAATCAGTATAATATGTGAAACCTTTAGTAGGAATAACAGGAATTTCGATTCCAACATCCAGATCATGTTTCAGGGTCATTTCTATAATAGAAAAATCCTTTTTTGGATTTACTACATGAAAACGAATTTCATCGAGATATGGGACAATGTCATTTAGTAATTCATCCGTAAGATCCTTCCCACGAGTATAAGCATGAATATGAAAATCATCAGAATATTGTTCTTTCAGTTTTTTGCAAAATTTCAACGTTTCTTTGAAAGAATGTAGTTCAAGAGGATCCCCTCCCGTCATACTTGCCCCTTTAGCATTCATATTATTAGCTTCTGATAATAAATCTTCAATATTAATGAATGCCCGCTCATTGGCAAAAGCAGTTTTAGCTTTCTTTCGTTCATTGCTCAATGGACAATAAAAACAACTACTAGAACACTGTGAAGATACAAGAACAACCATTTTTTCTCCAGCAATACATTGTTGGCAGCCAGGAGAAAGTGTTTGGGAAAATATACTTCCCCAAGAAGTTCTTTCTGGTTCCTCTTTCTTCATAGGTAAAATCACAAGAGATTTTCTTAATTGAATTTTAAATCATAATTCCTGATAATATACAAGGAAATGATCACCTTGGGAAATAACTTTGTACATCCCGTCTAGTTCTGCTCTCCCAAGTACTTTCTTTGTATAGAATTTCAACTTTCTTGCTGAAAGATCTTTTACAACCAAAGTTTTTCCATCTTTCTTGGGTTTCAGATTCTCTTTTTCTTTAATTATTTTTGCTAGTTCATCAATTATATCGGAATCAGGGACATTAGATAAGTCGACTTTCATTTAATTTCACACTTTAAGCTTAATTTAATTGTTATTCTTAATTTATATCTGAATCTCTCAAATCGGGAATAGACACATCCATAGAATCATATAATATCGTTAAATTACTGCTATTTCGCATTTCGATCAGATTTGCTTCCGTTGCAATGAACTTGGAGCATTTTTCCGCCTGTAATTTAACTGATAATTTTTCAAATGAACATTTTCGGCTAATATCGAGTAAAACAGATTCAAAAGGTCTTGATAAAAGATCTGTTCGAACTTGTGCCTCGGAATATAAACCACTTTCCAAGCATGACGAGATAATTGGTTCTGATTTCATAATATAGTTTAAAAAACAGTCAACGTGACTTAAATATCCATTGTCTGCTTCTATTACGATTTTTTCGTCAAATAAGTTGTTTAATGTTAATCTTTTTCCGCAGTGAGAACATACAAGGCGACCGTTGTTTGCAATAACCTCATATATTAAAAATGCGTTTAAATCAGTATCTACTGCTTCCGACAACTTCGACGCTCCACGTTTTTGCCCTGAAAGGAGAGGATTCTACAGAGTATCCGCCATTTCTGAATTATTTATCTATTTTCTTGAAGACAACGAGCGAAGAAATTTTGAGATTACTGGTTAAAATCACAAATTGGCAATATTGAGCAAGGTCTATTCAGTAAATCGATTTCAGAGAGGGAGAGTTTAAAGATACTTTATTGCATTAGATGAAAAGAAAAGTTTTTCTAAATATTTTAATTCACGAAACATAATGAGATATGGGTTTTCAAAGGTCTCTACTAGACTCTAAAACCATACATATTGATTTGAATTATTAAATCTACACTTTTTGTATAATTAAAAGGTCTGGGTGATCGAAAATGGAAGATAAAATTGAAAGTTCAAAAATGCTATTACAACAAATCTCTTCTGATCATAGTGTTCCAAAAAACATTAGAAGAGCTGCCAAACAAGCTTTTATGGCTGTGACAGGTAAAAACAGTCAGGAGGATGACCCACCTGAAGTTAGAGCTAATTTCGCCATTTCAATCTTGGATGAAATTAGTCAAGATCCAAATTGTCCTCTCTTTGCTAGAACTAAGATTTGGAACATTCTCTCTTTGCTAGAGACAATTTCATCAGAATCACAAGAATAAAGGAATAGTTCTCTCTTTTTTAATCCTTTACTCCCTTCTTAAAAAAAGTAATTTATCATCTTTGAGAGAATATCTCAAAGATTTTTCTCTATACTTCTTCAACTGGTATATTTAAGCTTTGAACAATCTTATTTGCTTCTTTTGGAGTTGTTTTAAAAGTATACAGCCTTTTCTTTGTTCTGAGTTTTAATTTTACAGTATCTGATTTTTTCAGTCTTTTTACATAACAAATTGATGCTAAATCAAGTGTTGTCATAAACTCTTCAATAGATTTTAGTTCTTCTGGCAAATCTGTCGACCTCAGTCAAATTGATTGTCAAACAATCAGTCTTGAGTTGAATATTTATTCTTATTTCATTTGATGAAGATTTGATCTTTAGAAAAAATGAATTAATTCAGAGAAATTTTTTTAACAATTCAGACTCTACGAATTTTTTTTGTTGAATAAACCTGTTTTAGATTTCCACCACATCTCGGGCAACTATCAATCATTATCTTGTAGGTTTTATTGCAACTAGTACATTTTAGTATACCTTTTCTGGTATATTGAATCTTCTTACCACTAATGACTTTGGTTTCTATTCCAAACTGAAGGGCAGCATTTTGAATTGCCAAATCATTAGTGATCAGGATTCCTTTCTCCTCCCACGCTAATGTAAGGATATCAATATCTGTATGCGATAGCTTACGGATTGGATCTATAGTCTTTAATTTTTCAATCATGGCTTTAGTTTTCTTTGGATCAGGAGATATTAAGGATATTCTGTTTGAATGCATCATTGTGTCTAGATTCATCCTTGATCGAAAATCTTTGAGTTCTCCTTTAACAGATGGTGTTGTTATAAAAGTAGAATTCTCCATATTTTGTAATATGGGAAAATCTAAACGAATAAAGGCAGTTGAATCTAAAATATACGTTAAAATTTCCTCGTTGTTCAAATGTTAAATCAGTCCCTAATTTCGGGGTGCAGATGTTTCTTCCATCGTGTGGTAAAGTGTCGGTATCTATAGAATTTAACTTTATCTTCTGAGGTTTCAATAGAAAATTTGACTGGGGTTGTATATTCTATAGTCACTTGACCGTCGAAAACCATTTTAATAGGATTTATTCTAGTAGAACATATTATCTGAAGATTTCTATATGAACCAAGTATTAC
>JAEOTI010000078.1 GCA_016839955.1 Candidatus Hodarchaeota archaeon
ATTTCCAACTGTTTTTTAATAATTTTCCGGTACTCTATGTTAATTTCATAACCAATAGAATTCCTCCCCTCAAGTAAAGCTGCTAAGATTGTTGTTCCTGATCCCAAAAAAGGATCCAATACTACTTCACCAGGAAAAGAATAGAATCGAAGAAGATTCTGAGGAAGTTCTACAGGGAAAGGAGCCGGGTGTCCTTTTATTTTTGAGACATCTAGTTCCCAAACTGACCATGCCCACTTTTTAATAAACTCTTCCTGTAATTGATTTTCTATCGTGGTTAATCCTTGTTTCTCGAGATATTCTAACCATTCTTTTTGAGTTGGGGCAACTAATTTTGGACATTTTTGAAAGATAAGAATTGATTCATGGAGGATATTTAGGTTTAGAAAAGTAGGATAAGGTGTTTTTTTCAAGAATACCGTGGTTCCACGTTGCCACAGACCTTGAACTCCTTTGGGTTTTTTCCAAATTATTTCTTTTCGAAATAGAAGTTCTAGATCTTCAGCAATTCTAATAATGTCTCCTGGAATACTTTTCATGCCTTGATTTGAGACTGCAGTTCCAACATTGATACATATGTAACGCCATTTTTTGAGAACTCTTGCTATTTCTTCTAAGACCACTTTTAGATCGTTCAAGTACGAGTTGTAAGCCTGATTGAATCCAATCTGCTTTCCTTTTCCATAGCGTTTAAGGCTCCAATACGGTGGAGAAGTAATAACAAGATCAATATGATTAGATGGAATCTCTTCCATCTTTGTTGAGTTCCCAAAATAAATATGGTGAGTAGTTGGTTCATTCTTCGTAGCTTTTTCCACAAAGAACACCATTTACAATTTATTTAATATAATACTATTCATAGACTTTCTCTTCAGAGTCTTCTTCTAAAGCATCTTTCTCGATATCTCGAGGAAGATCGTCTCGTTCTGCTAGTTCTTTGTAATACTCATGCTGAATAAGTAAATCCATAATCTCATTCGTCCCAGTCCAGATCATCATTAATCGAGTATCACGAAGCAATCTTTCGATTGGATAAACATTCGTATAACCAATCCCTCCCATAATTTGCATGCTATGATTAACAACATTCCATGCCATTTCAGTAGTGAATTTTTTTGCCTCAGACACTATTCTTCGACTATCTAAACCAGAATCAATCATTTTAGCCGCGCAATACACTAAACTTCGTGCTGCATCAAGTTGACAGACACTGTCTGCTACTTTAAAACTTACTGCTTGAAATCGTCGAATAGGTTGGTTGAATGCTTTTCTTTTTGTTGAATACTTTGTTGCTACTTCTAATGCGGATCTTGCTGTTCCCAATGCCCCTGCAGCACTAGTCATGCGTTCGGGAATCATCATTTGATTGAAAATTTGTCCTCCCTGATTTTCCTCACCAATCATGTTTTCAGCAGGTACTTGAACATCCTGAAAGAGAATTCTTCCTGTTCCCCCTCCTCGGGCTCCCATTAATCCATAAACCTTCTTCACTTGGACTCCCATATCTCGTTCTACTATGAAAGTAGAGATTGAACGGTGGGGATGAGCATCAGGGGCTGTTTTTACATAAACAAGAAAAATATCCGCACCTTCAGCTCCAACAATGAACCTTTTTTGACCATTAAGGATGTAATAATCTCCGTCTCTTAACGCTGTAGTGGTTGCTCCAAAAAAATCTGATCCGCCACGAGGTTCTGTAAGAGCTTCAGAACAAAACATCTCTCCAGAAAGTATGGGGCGTAAGTATTTCTCTTGTTGTTCTTCAGTGCCAAATAAATGAATTGCTTCTCCCACTATACTTGGAAGTACATATAAGCACGCAAGAGTTGCCCCGAGGACCCCGACTTCTTCTATTGCAACAACCTCAGATGCCCAAGGAAGGCCTCGTCCACCAATTTTTCTTGAAAATCGAAGTCCCAGAAGGTTCTCCTTGGCAGCTGCCTCAACGAACTCTCTGGGATATTGAACATTTCCTGCATCCATATCTTGAACTAATTTATGAGGAACATCACGAACAAACTCAAGTACTTCGTTTTTTAATTTCCGTTGTTCCTCTGAAAGGATAAAATCAAACATTGACTATCGCTCATCAATTTATGTAGATGTGTTCTCTTGGGAATACGTTAGTTTAAAGTAAAATACAATTTTTAGCAGTATTGATTTGTCTTATTTAGAACATTGGTAAAAGGATAGATAAACAAATAACCAAAAATATCTCTTTCTTAAAACGAATTTGAGTATATCTGAGACCAGGGTGAATAAGAATGCCAGATCGATTTGCTGCTCTAAGAAATAAGGTGACAGAGATCGCAGAGTGGAGTGGTACGAATATTTGGGCCTGGGCAATATTTGATTCAGAAGGATTAGCTTTGTTCTTTGATAATATTGGATGGGAACAAAGTGATAATCTTGAAGTCACTTTGTCTATTCTGATCGGTAAAATCAGTGAAGTAATTAAGGATAGCGAGCATTATGGCCTAGCTTTTACTGCTGCAACTTTTGAGCTAGAAACACGCGATAAACTACATTACTTTAGATTTAGTGATTTTAATCTTTCCGTAATCACTGAATTTAAACTTAGGGGAGAAGAGTCGTTTATAAAGAATCTTAGAGCTAGTCTGGATGAACTTCGTGAAGTTTTATAATCCTGGATGTATCTCTAAATGAATTCTTCATTGAGTGTAACTCTACTATATCATGAAAGTTCCTTAAGACATTCAGCTGGACCTGGTCACTCTGAAAGCCCCAAAAGAGTCGAAGAAATTCTCAACTGGGCTCGAAAAAGTAATGTAAATGTAGAATCAGTGGAACAAGCTACAAAGGATCAGGTTCTTGCAGTTCATGATGAAGAATTATTTCAATTAGTTGAACTGACAAAAAAGAATCCAATAGCCTTCACCGCGGACACTTTTTCAAATGAGCATACTTTTGAAGCCGCTTTATTTTCAGCTGGTTCTGCTATCAAAGCTATTTCTCAAAGTAATAGAAATCGTCAATACTTCAGTATTGCTCGCCCCCCAGGACACCATGCAACACGAGAACGTGCTCAAGGTTTTTGCTATTTTAATTCAATTGCAATTGGTGTTGACCAATTACTAAAGAATAATTCTGATGTCCAAAAGGTTGCAATTATTGACCATGACAATCATTTTGGAAACGGTACATATGAGATCTTTGAAGAGAATCCTAATGTTCTTTATATCTCGTTGCACGCAGATCCGTCATGGTGTTATCCCGGTTGGGGAACAATAACGGATATTGGAGTAAGTGAAGGAGAGGGATTCAATATTTGTGTCCCAATGCCCATACGTGCATCTGATATTGATTATAAACTAGCATTTGAACGAATTGTGGAACCAATTGTTGAGCAATTCAAACCTGATGTATTAACTTGCTCAGTGGGTTTTGATGCTTATGAAAAAGATCCAATAGGAGCATTAGGTTTATCTATAGATGGATTCACATTACTAGGAAAATTCGTAACATCAATAGCAGAGAAAGAGAAAGTACCAATTTCACATATAATGGAAGGAGGATATAATATTCGGGCTCTTCCTGATTTAATGGAAGCATACCTAGTTCCATATTTAGATCCGAATAAAATATTACCAGAAATTCCTGAAAGCAAAACAATGGATCATACTAACATAGTAATCACACGACTTCAAGAAATTCTCTCTCCCTACTGGTCGTTCAGTTGATTTATAACAACGAAGTAATTTTAATCTACTAAATCTTCACTTACAGACTTATACCATATCTCTTTACAATCACATACTGGTGATTCAATCTCTATCCACTTCTTGGTGGGTGTTTGTCGCATTTTGTCAAGAATTAATCTATCGCATTTACCACAGTTATGAGCCCCTCGAGGGTTTCCTCCACCCACTACTTCACAAAGGATGTTGCTTGTTGTTATAAGTTTTAGACTTTCTTGTACAACCCACAACACAGACCAAAGCCAAGGAGGACGATAAAGTCGTTTTTTCCAAAGGTTCTCTAACAAGGTTTTTCGTTGGACATTCACAGGGTTTATTGATATTTCATTGGACTTAATTTTATCTAAAAAGCATACAGATCTGACACAATCACTTATTGCTTCAGCCTCGGAAAGAAATGGGGGTTTAAGAAGTAAATATGTTTTTATATTAATTTTAAAATCTTTTAGTACATTTACAGCGTTTTTAAAATCCGTTAGAGTAAATCCCTTATTTACACAGTCACGTCTAATAATGTCATTGCTACTTTCCAGACCTAATGCAACAGTAAGACTTTTTGATTCCAAAATGTGGTGAACATCTTTTAATGAGTCATATGTTATAAATTCTGGTCTTGATTCTACGATTAGGTTCGAGAATCCTTCAAAACTTTCTATTTTCTTCAAGATTTCAAGCTGAAACTCCTTTGGAATTTCCTTTTCGTCAAAAAAACTACCAGAATTAAATATTTTGATTGTATCAGGATAGGGAGGAACGATTTTATCAAGTGCTTTGAGAAATTGGTTTTTTGTATCTAGTATATGATTTTCGCCTTGAAAGGAATCTTCGAAATAGCCACAAACTGTACAACCACCATTTTCGGACAACACCCATGAACAGCCACGTGTCGGTAATAATAGAACAAAAGCTTTACCGTTTGGGCTATCTTGAATCCATGATTTAACCTGTGGATTCGTCTTATGTGTCTTAATTGG
>JAEOTI010000513.1 GCA_016839955.1 Candidatus Hodarchaeota archaeon
ATGTGACTATACTTTAGCAGACCTTAGTTTGGGTGATCTTCGCTTATATTTTCATAAAGGTCACCAATTTATCACTGTAATTGGGACTAAAGATTGGGTAAGGTTACAGTATAATGAGATTTCAGAAGAATTCCGGCGATTCCACCATTATCAAGAGTTAGTCTATCTACTTGGGACATCATTTCATCAATTATCTGAAACTTGTATCGATTACACATCCAGGAATGTAGAGGTGGCTACTGAATTTAAGAAAGTTATCGATCATGTTCTGGGTTCAGAGAGCAGAAAGCTTGAGAACCAACTTTATTAAAAAAGGTCGAATCGAGAAGTGGATAAACTTGATTCCCTTCTAGAGTAAAAAAATGGACACATGAAAAAAAAAGTCTCTTTTTAAAAAAAAAAATAAAGGAAGAGACCCAAATAGGTCTACTTCTATCTATACGGTCGCAGCATCTGCTTGAATGAAGCCAGCGCCCCAAACAAAGGAGGTCATATAAGCAGAGTTCCAGTAACAAGTGTTCATTAGCTTGGTTTCAAGCCATTGGACTGTTTGTGATCCCCATGCGTCGAACATTAAAGCATAGACACCCGCAGTTTGTGGACCTGAGAAACTAGTTCCAGAGATGTAATAGTAGCCGTCAGTTTGTGGAAGGACTAAATTCCAACCAATACCAGTAACATCTACTTTTCCACCAGAGGAGAAATCAGCTATGACCAATTCACTGAAATCGCCCTCAGCAATATCAGTAAAGATTCCATCTACGCCATATGCGCCTGTTAGGCTACTCCACCCTGCTGCTGCCACACTTGTAGTGTCTTGGTACTCTGCAGGGTAACCAGTGGTGGATGTATCATGACCGTCATTACCGGCGGATGTTGCCAATACAATGCCTTCAGCTTCAGCATTGTCAATAGCGGAGCCAAGGTTAGCGTTTGTATAATCATAACCCAACGACATAGAGATAACCATGTTATAACTTGAAAGAGCTCCTGAATGGAGATTTCTAGCATAATTAATTGCATTTGCCCATGCGTTGAGCATTTCGTCCGATGTAACCCCGCCACCAATCCAGTAAATAGTTCGAATCATGACGATTTTTGCATCAGGGGCTACTCCTTGAACATATTGATCTGTTAGGTCAAGCCAATACCCTATGACTGTAGCTGTGCAGGCTGTACCATGACCTTCAGTGTCTTGATTCCAGTCTACGTTATCTATGCCATAGTCTTTGGTCTGTGACCAGCAGTAATCGGTGAGGATATTTTCTTGTGGGAAAAGATCTACCCAATTAGCACCGAGTCCGGTGTCAATAATGACTACAACACTACCAGTTCCTGTAATACCATTAGTATGCGCTACTTCCGCATCGATTAAATCGTTCCACCAAGGCATGTTTGTTGGAGGTGGGGAGCCACCATTATCAACTGTCACACTGATTTGATCAGAACCAGTCTGAGTTTTGGTGTCTATGGCTTCTGCATAAATTGTATGAGAGCTATCTGAATAAGCTGTTGTATCCCATTCATAGGAAGAAGAGGTTGCTTGATATGTTC
Organism: Candidatus Hodarchaeota archaeon; assembly: GCA_016839955.1. Next base: position 1,555 of record JAEOTI010000513.1, read on the forward strand.
CGTCAATATAGATATCAGGAGTCAAAGCATCTTCGTCTGTAACCGTAACAGTTATTGTTACTGTTCCTGAAACTGTTGCACCATTAGTTGGATTGGTAATAGTGACGACTGGGGGATTATCAACACTCCCACCATTGCTGACAGTAACTGATATCTGATCTGAACCACCTCTAACTGTTGCTGTGATAGTATGACCACCATCAGAGTATTGTGTTGTGTCCCAGTTGTAGGAATAGCCTTTTACGACTGCACTACCATCAATATAGATCCAGGCTTTTTCATCCGCATCTATTTGAATAGTAATCATTCCGGAAACTGTATCACCGTTTGAGGGATTGATGATTTCAACACGACCAGTTGGTCTTCCTAAAATTGTGTATTCTGTAGGAAGATCTCCAACAGCAATAACAGCAGAAGTTGCTGTTACACCAAACATTGATATTAAAAAAACACTAGCGATCATTAAGCCAGCTAGTTTTTCGAATTTCATATTTTATGCTCCAAACCACTTATTTTTGCAAAAATAACCACTTTTTAAGGAGGTTGTTTTTACAATGTTAGTAGTATATGGATAATTCAAAGAGACTTTTTAAATCTTCTTTTAATGATCCACTTCAGATAATTAATATGTAATAAGATAAAAAATGAAAAGGAATATTGTTTACTGAGTTGATATTAGTTTGAGTAATGTTATTCACCAAAAAAAATACTTGATTCTCTCTAGCATCCAGACATTTTTTATACTAATTACTGCAATTTCAGTTTTTGATTTAGGATACTCTGGACATGTCTCCAAGGGCCTGTATTTCAATCATGTCTTATTTCATCTAGAAGAATTACCTAAGTTGATAACAGACTCTCCTTTTTGGGGAGAATTTCAATTTTGGGGGTATTGCTTTTTTATTGTAGCTGTTTGTCAAATAATGAAAGCACTACCAATTGAGACTTATAACTACCACAGAATTAGTGAATTATCCGGATTAAGTTCAATAGTAATTATATTAACCTCAATCATTACTGCAATAATTGTTAGCTTACCAGAATATTCCATTACATCTGAAACTCTAAGTTCTTTGGTAGATCATGGATGGTTGCCCACCATATTAATAAGTTGGGGGCTTATGCTGGGAGCAATATTTGCTATGCCGTTCTTCCTTTATAGTAAGCGAAATATCTATCCAGTACAAATCAATTATATTGCAGCGTCTATAGCATGTATTTCTTGTCTCATGTTGTTTGCTACAGGACTTACATTACCTTCAGATGAGCCATATGATCATGGTCAATTTGCCTATGCTTTTTTTCTAACAATGGCGTATGCCATTAGTCTTTATTCAACAGGAATTATCCCAAAATCAAGTTATGAAAAAATTCTGATGATAATTGGATTAATAATGTTTCCTTTGTTGGTTTTTTTGATTCTTTTTTCACCCTCATCCCTCTTAGCGATACTTCAAAAATCTCTTGGTATTATTTTTCTTGGATGGTTGATCTGGTTTGGCATTGTTTCAAATGAAACAGTCTAACAAAATACACCCTCAAGGACCAGTAATTAAAGGACTAGGAATTAATAATAAGAAAGGAGAGAAGACTTGCACATCTATCATTGTTAGCAACCAATATGTTACTTACTTTACCACTCGTTCCGTGTTTGTCTTTTCTGAAATCCTTATATTAATTCTCAGAGTTTCATAGTAGAACAGGAGTGAAAAAAATGGAGATTATCTCTTCTATTAATTTTCAGTTAAAAAATGAAGAGATAGTTCGCCTACTTCAAAATCCATACTCTAAGGACAATAAAATTCCTTCACCAAAAGTCATTCAGCAAATCGAATACCTAAAAAGCGTTGCCTTAAAGCAAATTCAACCTAGAGCACTTTACGATTTTTTTGATCCTGCGGAACTAAATAACTATCATCTGTTTAAACAAGCTAATAAGACAGTCTTAGCAGTCTGCACTATTGGTCAACCAATTGTTGATGAAATTTCACACCAGATGAAAAGCAATAACCTATCCAAAGCCGTAATTCTTGATGCTATTGCGTCTCATGCAGCAGAAGAAGTTGCAAGTCAAGTGAATCAAACTGTTTTGGAAGAATCTGGGAGCAGTTTAAGCGGATTACCAAACTCCTATAGATTTAGTCCTGGTTACTGTCGTTGGCCACTGAAAGAGGGTCAAACTCTAATTTTCAGTCGTTTGCATACTGAAAAAATTGGAGTGTCTTTGACACAATCAATGATGATGAGACCTAAGAAATCTGTTTCGTTTGCCATCAATTTCGGTCACAATATTGACACTCAGATGGGTATGAGAAAATGTGAGTCCTGTGATATGTTCCACTGTCAGTTTCGGAAAAAAACAACTTAAAATGTGTTATTTTGATCTAAATAGTCAGTATTAAGGTTTATAATCCGAGTTATCAGATCTTAATCTTTTGTTATGTGTTTTTGCTTAATTTCTTGTTAAAAATAGTTGCCAAAAATTAAAACACAAGGATTATTACCTTATTATTGAGTATTATTGGTCAAAATAAAACCGATAAACCTATTTGGAGACGAGAACGATAGTTACTGAAACAATAAATCAAGTATTCTTTGTTCTAACAATAAGTCTCGCCTTAGCCATTATAGGGCTTGTTATTCGAGGTTATTACAGAAATCGATTCTCTACATTCCTCTATCTAGGTGCTGCATCTTTTTTTTTCATAGTTCAAGAAATTCTAATTACTATTGGTTCCGAACACCTTGTGAAACAAGACGAAGGACTTCCGGAAGTTCAAGAATTTATACTACCTGTAGTTACAATAATAATCTCCCTTATTGGTTCAATTTATTTTCTAGCACTTTTTCTACATGCCTACGAATCCGATCGACTTATGACACGTAAATATATCATCATTACAATGATTTTTGTCATGTTAGTAACTGGATTACTTATGGCGGCTTTGGAATTACAATTTGTAATCCCCCAAATGGAAGATAAATCGATGGAAGAAATCTGGAAGGTATCTGGCCCTACAATTGTGTTTTTTTCACTTTTATCATTGAGTAGTTTGCTTTTCACGTTGGGATTATCTTTCGATATATTGTTAGAATTGAGTCGAAGAATTGCAACAGTTACTAATCCTAAGGTTAAAAAGGATTTACAACACATTCGTTATGCTATTATTGCGATGTACTTGGCTAGTGGGGTGTCTGGAGCACTCCAGGCTTTGATAGGACTTAATATCGGCGGCTTTTTTGCACTATTAGCATTTGTTTATCTTGTTTACTATTATTCAAAGACTGATTCCTACATCCTACAAGCAAGGTCTTTAAAAAAACTTTTAGTTATTTCAAGTTCTGATGGGCTTCCTGTTTATTCTTATGACTTCGAGAGCATATATAGTGGACAAGTGTCCAAAGAAATTGCTTTTGAGGATAGAGAAGCTTTGTTTTCAGGTGCAATTAAGGCTACTTCAGTGTTATTTAGTGAATTCACTGGACAGATAGATCAAGATATTAGAGAAGTCCAAATTGGTAATGTGACTATGATGGCCAATAAGATGGCAGATGGGCAATTGTCCATGATTCTCTTAACAGAAAGATCAACTAAATTCTTTCGTGAAGCCCTTGATAAAGTATCTTTCCAGTTTTCGGACTTTTATTTAACAGAAAATGTTGAACCATCTGAAATTCTATCAAAAAATCAAGTTAGAACTGTTAATTCCATGATTGAGCGTAATTTTGGAGCAAGTACACAAATTTCAGAAACTCAGGAATCTCCTTATAAGAAAATAGATAGACTGGTTCGTATTATCAAAACTTAATAATTCTTGAGAAATAAACCCATTAGAAGTAAACCCGCAGATATGAGTCTGAGAGGACTAAGAGGAATTGTTTTCAATAATTTCTCTTTGTAATATTTTGAATTCTTTTTCTACACCTAATCTGGAAACCAATAGTCGTAATCTTTGCATGTCTAACTTGCTCTTAACCCTTGTATATATAGCTAGAGCATCTTGAAAATCCTGTTCAGAATCAAACAGGAGTTTGTGTGAGATAAGACTCTCTGGGCTATCTATTTGGATGGTTTTACCTTCTAATTTTTGGGGTTGTCGATGATTTAAGCTATCACGTTTATCTTCATCATATAGGCCAGTTAAATCAATTCAAAATAGGGTTTTTTTATCAAGAATGGTAACCTGAGATTTTTCTTTAAATCCGTCGATCATTTCCTGCGTATCGACGAAAAAATCGTTATTTTTCAAAAAATTTGCTAAATCAATACATGACAACTTTTCATGATCAACAATTATATTCACATCTTGAGTTGTTCGAAGTCGTCCCCATGCAATGACTGCTATTCCCCCAACAATTACATATCTAATCTTATTTTGATCGAAATAATTGGTTATAAGGTGTATAATCCTCGTTATAGTATTTCGTTTTAGTACCATATCTTATCGCTCATCTTCTTTGTCAAAGCCCTTAATTGCGAACTCTATTAATTCCAGACCTTGTTTCAACAATTCTTCATTCGAAAAATTTCTAGCCCAAATCGCTGATTTTATTGTTTGAGAACGTCTTCTCTCTTTTAACTCTTCACGAAATTGAGCTTTTTCTTTTTGATCCACCTAATAAACTCCCTACTAAAAATTTACAAATATAATACCTTTGAATTTATCTTTTCCTCAATTATCTAATCTTAAATTCTATTTTTAATTTAAGGATCATATATAATTTCAATCTTTCTCTCAGAACTCCGTTGGTTCATTATAAAGAAAGGATGATCCGATTTTGAATTTTCAACATCATTCTAAGTATCTCCTTCATCGTTTCAGGTAAATCTGCTGCAACATTTGTTGGAATACAACGTCGTGCATTTACACTGGCTTGCAGAATTTCGTTTAGTCCTCTTAGTATCATATCAGGAGAGTACCATGGACGTTTTGATGCCCACCATTGTTGACAGGAATGGATTCCCCTGTCTAAGAAAGTACGGGCATTATTAAACAACTGTTGTTGCTCAGAGGACATGCTATCATAATATTTCTGAACAAGGTGAACTGTTGTAAGAGAGTACATAATGAATTGATGTTGGTCTTGATGTAGTGTATTCTTGGGGTCGAACCAGAGGGGAAAAGGTACATTCTGTTCTAAATCATAAGGCATTGTACTCCAGCTAGAAGCTTTTGGTGTTTGGGAGACTCCACGTGGAAATTTATCAATAATTTCAGAAACTGTACTTAATTTTATATCATTTCTACTTGGTAAAGCGTGGAAGAGGGGTAAAAGAAAGTTTTTGATCCCGTGTTTTACATGATGACCAAATGTTTCTCCATCCATGGCTAAAATGACATAATAGTCATGGTCTTGGTTTTTATATTTTAGTCGGTTCGCAAAAGCATCCACATTGTTTATTTTATCAAATGCACAATCTATAGAAATATAATCATCACGAAATACAATGTTTAATTTCGTTTTGTTATGTTGAGAGATTGTTGTTGTGGGAAATTCAGGAAGAGAGTTAGCAATTCCACTACAAATAACCCATTCAAATCCCATTTTCCTGATAGCTGGAAATATTTCTTCACTTATTGCCATCTCTGGAGGAAAAAA
>JAEOTI010000514.1 GCA_016839955.1 Candidatus Hodarchaeota archaeon
GTTGCTTGGAAAGCTTGACGAGTAGTCTTCATTTTGAGTCAAATGCCGACGAAAGTCGGCTTTCCTTAAAGATCTTCCGGTCGCTCAAAATTCGAACTCGATAAAATTTCAAAATCAAGTCGAGTAATAACTAAAACTATATCATTCGTCTCGTCATAAAACTCTCTAAGATGGAGAAAAACTTGGTAGGTTTAAAATGGCAAAAATGTTGTTTTCACGTACATACTCCAGCTTCAAATGATTATGAAGGTGATAAACACATTCAACCTAAAGAATTTTTGAGAAAAGCTATTGAGAGTGGCATAGATGTTATAGGAATAACTGATCACCATAGTTTCGAATGGATCGAAGCTTTAATGGTAGCTCGTGACGAACTAACGCAAGAATCCGGTAAAAAATTGTTAATTTTTCCAGGAACTGAAATCTATACTAATGATTCTGTTCATGTCCTAGTTTTTTTGAACCAGATGCAAAATATGATGATTTAAAACAGTTTCTTCTCGAACTAGGGATTAGAGAATCAGATTTTGGAGATGAACAGTTTCAATGTGAATTTAAACTCGAAAAAGGAGAAAATAACCTATTTACCAAGGTGAAAAAGTTCAATGGATTCATAATGTTTGCACATGTTAAGTCTGAAAGAAAGGGACTTCTCGAGGCTTGTCGAGGACATAGTATAAAAAAAGAAATCATCGAATCAAAGAAGTTTATCTTCGAATGTAGACCTGGAGTTATTAATGATGTTAAGAGAGAATGTCCAGGAGTTGCAAAAGAAGGAAGAAGGAATTTCTTATAATTTATTTCGTTTTTTAATGTCGCTGAGGGTTTGTTTTTGCCATTTATTCTATTTAACCTTGATAAACAAATCCATTCTTCAATCTCATAAGGAAAAACCAAAATTTCAGTTATATTTTGTGTAATCTCTGGAATATGAACCTTAATTCGAGTATACGCGTCATTAGGATTCCCATCACCGTCAGCAATGACATTAATTTAATTCATTGAGCTTTTATTACTTAAGAAAATGAAGATTTATGAAATTTCTTTGAAAATATCCACTATTTCTAAAGCAATTATTTTGTAAACATCTGGAATTTCAGGATTATATCCAATTTTTACATTTTGAAGGAAGTCAATTATTTGATCTAATGAACTTTCTTGTGCAAGTATAATTAGACATAAATAAAATAATGAAATTCCAGTAGTAATAACCTTTACGTCTTCATACTTATTTCTAATCCATTTTTCTGCAAATTTGATGATCAGATTATTAATTTCTTTAATCTTCCTTTCCAAATCGTCTATTGTTCTCAAACCTAAGTTTTTAAGAAATACTACTCTTTGATCTAACGTCTTTATATCGTCTTTAATTTCCGCTCCCGAAAAAGATGCAATTTTTTCATCATATTCCTTTATTGAACTATTCTTCATGATAAAAATTTTTAAGGATGATTGATCTATTAGAACATCTTCAGGATTTTCGATGATTTAGGAGGAGAGAGCTATTTCATACTCAGAAAGCTCATTTCGAATTCTAATGAATTCAATATCTGCAATTTCTAATAGGCTAGCGATTCTTGAAAAACTTCTTCTTACTTTTTCTGGAATTGAGTCTTTTCCTGTATAACCTAAATCATGTTCAATTTCAGCCCAAGCATGTTGAAGAATTGATCTTATTTGAATTTCAGTCTTTAAATTCTTATAAGCTTTGTATTCATCCAATTCTAATCTTTCTGGGTTTAATTGAATAACAAAATGGTTTGAAAGATATCCAAATCTGTCATGATCCAATAGCTTACGCTTATCTATCGAATTTGCTTCATCTATAATAAACTGGTCCTCAATGAGTTCTCCGATTTTATCCACATCTTCCTCGAAATAAGTTATGATCCGTACTCCAGATATGTCTGTAATATCACTCAATTTCGAATAATTCTTATCTGGACGCGTAATCTTATCCACTAATCGATTTTCTTCCTTCACACGAGAATTTACGGAGAGATATTTTATTTCAGATTTTTTTATTAGTTTTTTTAATAGCTTAGCTAAATCATCGGTAAATTCTTCATATTTTGAGAATGATCCTTTATAATCTCGTATTATTTGGTTTAGGGTCACAAAACATCATCATTCCAAAGCTTTTCATAAAATATATCGAGTATTCATTTGTCAATAATATCTTCAAGAGCGCTTATTAAATAGTTATTAAAAGCATCTTCCTCTTTCTTTAGACATAAATTTAGTAAATTTAGCAAATCATTATCATCTAGAATTAATGTAATTCCCTTAGTAAGATTATTTTTGATATAATCTCTTATTTCCTTTCTAATCTGCTTTTTTCTGCATACTATGAATCCAAAAAAGCTATTTGATTATTGATGGATGAGTACATATTTTCAAGATCACTAAGTCTAAGTCTCATTCTTGTATTTTAGCAATATACCAGAATGTCAGATTCGACTAAACTATTTATTTCGTTTAGTTTTTTATGTAATTTCTTTAAGTTCATCCGCTTTACTCTTGCGTTAATTGGATTTATGTTAGAAATTTTGTCTGCTCCCAAAGATTTAATAGTTAAAATTGCATTAAAGAATAAATACTGAAAGATAACAGAAATAAAGAAGATGTACTTATCTAAATCCTCATTACCAAGTCTAATTTCACTTAATATTTTCTTAACAAGACTGAGAAGATCATATTCTATAGGATAGGGATTTATTTCGTCTAGATTATTATATACAGGAACCAATTCACCTTTAACGATATTCATCTGGCATTTCATAATATTAGATACGTACTCGATAGTTAAATTGTCTTGTAATAAATTATATTTACACTTTCTAAATAAAAGAACATCATTACATTTAACTTCTAGCTTTTCAGTAATATATTCCTCAAGCTGAAATCCTGATAATTGGAGAATTAGAATTACATAATCAATGCTGTGATATTTATAAAAAGTTTTATGATTTCCTCTTTTATGATCTATCCAAATACCATCTCCAAGAGATGTGCTACTAAATTTACTCCTTCGTTTATACCTAGATTGATCTACCGAGGCGAACCAAAGAAGATACCTACTATCAAGAATTTTATTATGGAGAATTTGAAGTACTAATAATCTTTCTAAAAATACAGGCATCACTGGTAATGAGTTTATAAGGAGACACAAATCATATTTTGTATTATCGCTTATGAAAGGCTGTGGAAATTCCATCTTAGTAAATAAATCATCTTGTTTAAATTTTTCAAGTTCAGTGTTGAGATAATCATATTTATTTAATAATTCCTTAAAATCAACAACAGTTACTTTCTTATGCTTATTTAATATATTCTTTACAGTTAGAAATTTCCCACAGCCAAAATCTAATACGTTTTCAATATCATATTCTGAATTCGAACCTAATAGGATATTTAAAGTGTCCTTTAAATCTTTAGCTCTTATGTATCTATTTAAAGCAGAAAGGGTGACATCTATTATTATTTCTCGTCTTTCGAGTTCCCCTATATGACTTGTAGTAAGAATTCTGAAGAAATAAAAAGGATTCTCCCACATTTCACACACTTCTTTTATTAAAAATTCAGTTAATAAAATTACTAAGTTATACTGACTTTTTGGATATTTGAGATTAATAATTCTCGTATCTCATCAGCTTCTTCGAAGAGAATAATAAGTAAATGTTCTATTTAATTATAAGTTTTCAAATGATTCTTTGACTTTCTCCTCATATTTTAATTTTTGAAATGTTAAATTTCCTTCAGCTTTAGGCGCCTTTAATGTCAAATCAGTCCTACCTTCCACTCCAACATTCTCAAGAAGGCCTAGTTTGCCATAACTACCTGGTGATACAGATCCTAACCGATAAGGAGGATCGACAAAAAAGAATCCTTGTAAGAACCTTTCAGAAGATATGTTATTCACCCAACTAATTAAAGTGTCAGGTGATAATCTGGTTTTCTTTTCTTGTCTACGAAATTTCTTCCAAGAACGATACACTTCCCCAAAATTTCTACTACTCCTACCTACACTTACCCAATCTTTAATAACTGAAACTCGATTAACGATGTCTTTTGGTAAAGCAAGTGCATAATATTGGTCCAACCCAATCTTTATTCTAACATCGACATCCTCAATAGCGAGTTCAGAATATACTTTTTCGACCAATGAGACATCACGTATTATTGCTTGTAACCAATATTTTTCTTCATCCTCACTTTTATCTCGGTTCGCCGCAGTTTTTGCATAAACCAATTTTTGCATCGCATAGTGAGAGAGCTTACCATTCATTGTTACCAAAAATCTTTCAGATTTAGGTAATTGATCTGCCTTGATTTTCCAACAATCATCCTTTAATCTCCATGCCCGTTTGACTTGATTAAAAGTCTCATCAAGAACAGATACAATTTGAAAGTCATTGTATGCTGGTATTTTTATTGAAAGAAATTTCCTCCTTAAATCGTCAGGAACATTAACAGACAAATTTATTTCAGAATCCCTTGTTTTATAATTTACCGTCATACTCTTTAAATCAGGACTAAAATCTTTGAGATATTCTCTAACCTTTCTAACCCAGCCTAATGATTTTGTTACCTTTTCAACGTCATTAATTGCAGGTGTTTTTCTCTTATTCATTTTTTAATCTCCCAACATTCTTCCAGCTTGCATTAATCCAATCTTGTGCATCAATAATTTCTTTCAAACGTTTAAATCTGCTTTCTTCTGATCTAATGTCATTTACAGGAATTTCTATTTCTTCGGAAACATAAAAATTACCCATATTATCTGAATATTTTGTTTCAAGAATTAAATAATGAACAGGTATTGTAATTCTTGTATCAATTTCTGTTCTTGGGTTGGACATTCTAACACCGTCAACAGGATTTTTTTCAAATACCTCTGTTAGAACCTGAAGTAATAAGGTCTCTACCATTGATGCTAAATAGTCATCAAATTCAGTTGCAATAGCTTTCTCTTTTAACCAAGTACATACTACTTCAAGAATTGCTGGTTCTGTTTTGATTACTGTTGACCTATCTTCCAATAATTTAGCAATTTCTTGAGCTAAACTTTGTATAAATTCTCTATCAATTTTTAATTCATCCGAATTCTTATCCTGATTATCAGGTACGAATTCTTCCCCTTCTATTATGATTAAATAGATTCTATGAATCATTTCTTCAAATAATGAGCGTCCTTCAGAGACTATATCGCCACTTGCTTTTAATATCAATTCAACTTCTATATCACCAAATCCCTCCCATTTAAATGTAAGATTCAACTTAGGGTCGAATCCATCATCATTTAATTCCAATTCCTTCGGATACTTAATGATTTTTACATTTGGGCGAAATACTCTTAATTTGCAAATTCTTTCTAGAATTAATTGTTCATTTGAATAAAATTTCCAATTTAATGTATAACCCATCTTTAATTTATCTTGTAAAGGAGATGATACAATTATTGAAGCATAATTAGTTTTTGAATGTTCATCTTTTGTTTGCATGATTTCATTCAAAGTTATTACTGAATTTGAATAGCTGAAATTTTGAACATTTAAGGCGTCCTCTATTTCTATTTCTTCTGGAATTTCTATTTTAATAGAATTAATTTGTAAAGTACGATTCCAAGACGCTGATATAGCTACTGGCTCTCTAGGAAGAGACCAACTAGGTAAATTAATTTTAATTTCTTCCGAAGGATTCATTGATTCTCCCCACTCAAGGGTATACATTTATAGAGGGATTTAAATTTCTTAAATACCGATATTCAAAGGATTTTTTGATTAAAAAGCGATAAATGAGTAATTCTATTCATATGCCAGCAAAATTGCTTTAAAAATATTCTGAGGTAAAAAAATTGCTATTTTTCTTGCTTTTTTTGCTTAGAAATTCTTCAACCAAATCTAATCAAACTCGTTTACAGTGAGATTGAGAGGAGTTAATCTCAGATCGATTGATTTAGATCCACCTTACTGATTCATTAACGATATTCAGATGTGTAAGATGCAGAATTAAGTATAAGTCATGCTAGCATAAAAACCGAACAATGAAATTTTGGTGTATTTCATTTATATTTTTAATTCAGAGTTTTTTCCCTGAAAGAAGAAGATATAGTTAGTCAATATTGCAAAAAGGTGGATTGATAAGCTGGATTACAAAATCATTAAATGATGTATATCTGTTAAATTTATCTTCCAGAATCATAATTGATATAGGAAAAAATTAGGTTATAGATTCATTCAATGTCGTTAAACCAGCCTTTGATTTTCAATTGGTATAATAGTCTCTGGTTTAACCCCGTCATCTACTAATTTCTTAAGCACTCCCTCTAGTTGCCATGGAGGAGTAGAACAGGCAGGATAAAATTTGGTCCATGATAAATTCAGTTTAATGATTGTATTTAATTCTTTTTTAAAAAATGATTGATAATCTATTAGATCTAATAGTTTTGCATAGTCTTCGATAACAGTTTGAGGTTGGGTCGGAAGTATTGCGACTTTAGACATTCATTGACACCTGATGAGCTCTTCTAATTCTATTTAGGCATTTTAAGTATTTTAGGAAATACATTTCTAAATTCTGTTTTCAATTAAATTTTAATGTAATAATATCTTAGTTAATTTAACCTAGACGGGGTTAATCTTGGTCAAACTTGATTCGGATTTTAAAGATGTAGCAACTGAAGTTGATTTAACAACAGAGGATCTGGAAGCTATTCTGCGAGTAAAGAGAAAACGTCTAGTCCA
>JAEOTI010000515.1 GCA_016839955.1 Candidatus Hodarchaeota archaeon
ATTAATACAAAAAATAAAATAAATGCTAGAAAAAACTTGAAAAGAGAAATTTTCTATGTTGCAAAGAAATTTTCGCTACCACATGACGATATCGATAATATCACAGAATATTTAACAAATAATAGAAGGAAAGTAGATTCTTTAAGCACTGAATTACTGCTATCGAAAGGGGTATTGAAAGATTCAGACTTATTCAAAGGAAAACCAATTGAAGAATCTAATCATTCAAATCTCCATCAAATCTTAAACCAAGAAAAAAACAAAGTAGATATGACCATATCCTTAGATTTTAATGAAGATGAGTTTATAGCTCTAAAAGAAACTTTAAAAACTACAGAAGAACATATAGAAAAGTTTAGAGAGGAAAAAGAAGCATTCGATAAGAATTTACACACAACGGTAACAAACTGTTCAAAAATTCCTTTCGATTTTGAGGACATTTTAGGGGAAGAATTTGAATGGGAGATAGTAAATATTGAATCCTTAGAACTATACTTAGAATGGTTGAAAGAACTAGTTGCTGTAATGGAAAAAGATTTGGAAATAAATACCGAAGCTTATCATATTTTTGATAAAATTTATGAAAAAGAAACTCAAAAAATCGCTGAATTTTTCCATACGGATACAAAGATATCAGAATTTACAAATAAAATAACAAGTGGCTTGTTTAAAGAAGTAAATTATGATCCCAATAAAGGAAGCTTCATACTTATACGTGAGAATGATATTAAACAGGATTTGGATCAAATTAGCCATGGAGAATTATCTCAACTTTATTTTGCAATTCGCCTAGCTTTAGGCAAAAAATGTTTAGAAAAAGGATTTATTCTTATGGAAAATCCATTTTTGGCATCTGATGAGGAGAGAGTTGAGGAACAACTTAAGATAGTGAAAAACTTTGTAGAAACTGGATGGCAAATCATAATATTAATAACAAAAAAGCTTACTGAAGAGAAATTAATTGAAAGTGGAGGAACATTGATTCAGCAACTGGAAAGAATCATTTAGAGCCAAATTGCTCTTATATATGAATATCTCATTTATGATTATTCACATTTATTAAAAACACTTTCTCACGAGTTGAAAGAACATGCCATTTACTCCTAATCATTGGAACGAATTGTCGGGGGATCAGTTTGAACCTTTAATTCAATCTCTATTGGAGGCGGAATATGCGAACATCAAATCCGTTAGAGGGACTGGAGGAGATAAAGGTGCCGATTGTTTTCTCGGAAAATTTAAAGGTGAGATAACAATATTCCAAGTCAAGTTTTTCTTAGGTACGTGGAGAAATCATCGGAAAAAGCAAATAACGGAGTCTTTAGAAACTGCTCACAAGAACCATCAAGTCATAAGATGGATTCTTATAATACCACTTGATTTAACCCCTGCTCAGATTGAGTGGTTTGATAACCTTCGACATCAATATCAAAGTATTGAATTGGACTATTGGGGGTTTACTAAGCTAAGGAATTTATTATTGAAGCATCGATATCTCTTGGAAGAATATTTTCCCACATTAGTTCCCCCCGTGGTAAATTTGGAAGATAAATTTAATGCTAACATTATAAACGACATTCTTACAACCTTTATCACCGAGGGTAAATTCAAAAAAATCCCTACTAATCAAATAAATCCGCACATTAGATCTGAAAAAAAATGGATGTATAAGAATAAAAAATTCTACTTGATAACAGTTGATTCGGAAAGATCTGCGATGAATATATCAAGTTTGAAAACATATCTAAAATCTAACGAAATTTTATGCGTCTTTGGGTCACTACATTTCCTAGATGTTTTGAAGGGGAAAATTCCTTTAATTCCAATCTCAAATAATTGTAATAGAGAAGATATTTCAAAAAGACTACTAAATTTTGAGAAATCTCTAGTGGAGGCGAGACAATGGACTTAGAAACAATGGTCTTGCTTTTTATTCACAGAATGGGATATGTAGAACAAAAAAATCTAGTAAAAATGATGCTACTTGAATGTGATGATGATGAACTCAATGGCTTGATGAATAGGATAAGAAATGTGAATATTGAGTCAATTATTTCCTCACTTAAAGAAAAGAAGCTGATCGTAGAAACAGATGATGGTTTAACAATCTCGCCTAAGAAACAAGAACAATTATTAAAATCTAAATCAAAAAAAATTTTGGGATCATCAAGACCTTTAGCCTTAGAATTAACATGGACGGGTTATTTCATTCCTCTTGTGAATCCTCATTCATGGGATAAATTTTATTCAAGTCTTCTAAAGCAAATTAATGATAATAAATCTATTAAAATAATAACAGATACTTCTCATTATTTGGATGAAAAAATAGTGATGGCTTTTCGCATTCTTAAAATCGAAACTCATCTAGTAATTCGCAAAAATAACTTTTCCATTGAAAGTAAATCCTCAATACCAGACATACCTATTACTGAAGGGGTTGATCATCCACTAGCAATTATTGAAAAAATCCCACGTGACACAGATATCTTTCCTACTATAACAGCCCCTAATTTGTTTGCTAATTATTTCGTATATTCACTGTTAAAAAAGGCTTTAAAAGAGTCAGATGAGGATTATGAACCTTTAGTCCAAATATCATTGCCACATCTCTAACCATTGATCGGAGAGGACGTGTATCAGAATAATGAGTAGCGATTTTCATTCAAATATGTTAGAAATTAACATAGAGGGTAATGAATTCTTTTTGACGGAAATTATTCCGAACCGAATGCTTTCCTTTCCCGAGCTTAACTACTTATTACAGACTTTCCGAGCATCTCTTCCGAATGAACTCTTTTATCGCGAATCTGAACGTATTTTCATTACTAAAGCATCTTCAAGTATGATATTAGAGAAAATTAATTCTTTAGAGCTACCAGAAATTCTAAACAACATTAAATTTTCACTGGCTGAAGAAGAGACAATAGAAATTGACAAGAACAACCCTAAGGATTGGACACGGTTTAAAACCATACTTGGTGAATTACTAGCTACTCATTTAAGAAGACAGGGTAAAATTGTTGAGCAAGGAACTTCACAGATTTTCCAAACCACATTCCCCGAAGAAATGGAGAAGGAAGAACAAATTGAAATTTGGCCAGGATTTGCTTATCAATTCATTATTGGAACAGATAAAATTTATCTCTTAATTGATCCAAAATCACGATTAAATACAGTCCATACAATTTCTGATATTAGTAAAGATGGAGAAAATTTAAAGTGGTTAATTGGGAAACATCTTAAAGATATTTGCTGTGTTAGAGATACAACTAAATGTAATGAAAGGATGAATCCTTATTCACGATGTCAACTTGGTGGTACTGGTCGAACAGTTATTGTAATGGAAATACTTGATAAAGAAGGGCCAAGGGAGGATTTTGATGTAACATCCTATCTAGATGATATAAACTGCCCTACAGGAGTCCTTAAACAAGAGATAAAAAGAAATGATAAACCACCAACAATAAATGCTTATTATTCAGAAAAAGACAAAAAACTTTACAAGTTTCCACTCGAAAGATTAGCACTAATTCCGATGATTGAACTAATAAATGACCGTGAAAAAAGGCAAAAACTTACACAAAAAATACAACCTCTAGCAAAAGTGAGGTATAGCAAAACATTACATTATCAATCAGCAGTGCAAAACCTGCTTGTTAATAATTGGCCACTAATTAATATTAGTGATCCTCTCTCTTATTCTCGTGGTGACAGTTCATTTATCAAGTTTGATATTCCAGATTTGGTTTTTAAAAATGATGTTACTAAACAGAATGCTAGTTTCATTAGTGAATGTAACCCTTATAAATCCCCGCAGTTTCAAAAGATTAATTACATTTCTGAAATCGGAGAAAAAACATCGCTATATATTCCAGACTTAAAAAAAGTAATGTCTTCACTGCTATCCTTAGATACCTTACATTTCAATGAAATTTCTTGGAAAGATATCTTTAAACAAAAAAAAGGATCTACTATACTGGTACTCTTACCTGATGAATCCTATCATAAGAAGTACAATGAAATTAAGCTGAGATTAGTTAAAAAACAAATATCTCTCCAAAAATTAACAATTAGCACGATAACTAGTAAGAATAGAACAAGCCACCTTAAAAATGTGTGTTTAGGATTTTTTACGAAATCAGGTGGTATTCCCTGGAAAATATCACTAGAAGAGAAAACTAATCGCATTTGTATTGGTTGGAAAACAAAAACTAAGAATATTCCACGCAGGGGAAAACAAGCCATAGTTATCTTTTCAGCATACTCTGAAGAAGGAGTTTTTATTAAATCATTAGCTTTTACAACTGAAAACAGCAATTATAGTAAAGATACTAGTGCTTTTTTAATTAAATTCATTAAAGAGAGTTTAGAAAGTGAAAAATTCTCCAGTATAGATATCCATCGAGACGGTGATTTTTACTCTATCCTTGATGAAGAGATTATTAATAACTGTAAAACGAGCTTCTCTGATATATCAATGAATTTTGTTTCTATTAATGATGGTATTTTTCGAATATACCAGCGATACTCGGAAAAAATCGGTAACCCACAGGTTGGAACAACGTTAAAGATTTTTGAAGATAAATACGCGATGGCCACAACATATATACCAAGAAGGGCGGAATCTAGAACTCAACAGACGATTTTTTGTAATTTTATTGAGAATCTAGATTTCCAGACATGTAAAGAAATCTTGAGGACGATTTTTAATCTCACATCTGGGTATCACGGCTATACGCGAGGAAGAATAAAACATCCAGTTTCTATTCACGCAGTCAAAAAAATTTTTGAGATATTGAATCAAAAAAACCTTCATAATGGATTTACCACGTCCAATGAAACAGAATTTTTTGTTTGAACAGGAGAAAAGAGTTGAAAAACGCTAGTGAGATAATAAATTATTGTTTAACAGGAGATACAAAAAAAGATCGGTTGACGGGATCTAAAATAAAAGATCACGTTGAAAATCAGTTTTTAACGCATTGTAACAAATTCATTTCAAAAGATCATCAAGATCGAGAATCTCAATATCAAAAATTACTAGCAGAAAAAGGGTTAGAACATGAACTTGAAATCCTTTCAAAATTCCCTAATGTGGTAGTTAATCAATCTAATGACAATATCGAAGCTTTTAAACACTGTTTAAGGTCAATGGAGAGGGGTAAAGAACATCTAGCTAGTTTTCCATTATTTTATTTGAAGGGACAAAAGGAAGGTCATATTGATCTCCTGAGACGAAATAATTCTAACCAGTCATTTTTTGGACACTATTTTTATGAAGTTATTGAGATTAAACTTGCTAAACACTTACAAGAAAAACACATTTTCCAAGCGGCTTTTTACAATGATCTTTTAGGTAGAATCCAAGGATATTTTCCAGAATACTTCTATTTGATTAATGGGGAGGGGAAAGAAACAGCATATAGATTTGAAGAATATAGAGAAAAGCTTTACAAAACCTTTACAGAAATTAAATATATTTGGAAAGGAGATTTCGTCCCTGAACCTACATTTAATGAAGTGTCCTACCCTTGGTCGTCATATGCGAATCAAGTAGCTAGAGAAAAGGATGATTTATCGCTAATTCCTGGAATTGGAGAGAATACTAGGAAATTAATGCACGAAAAAAACCTGAAAACAGTGAAAGATGTTAGTAATGTACCACTTGACGTTCTAACTCAGATTAAAGGAATTGGACAAAAAAAGGCTACTTTTTTTAAAGCACAAGCTAAATCACTAACATCTTCCAAAATTTTACACCTTACTACTGGAAAACCTCATCAAATTATTCCCTCCAACGAGATTGAATTATATATCGATTTTGAAGGAATAGACCCCATAACAAACCCAACCAGTATGAAACCAGTTGATTTTTTATACGGAGTAATGATAAAGAAAAAATCAGAAGCATTATACTCTTCTTTCATCATCTTTGATCCCGCGGATTCTGAAGAAGTAAAAGAAGTGTTTCATTCCTTTCTTGTTTATCTCGAATCTTTTCCAGACTGTCCAATCTTTCACTGGTATCACTACGAACCAACAAGGATTAAAAAAACCATAATCGAAACAGGATTAAGTTCAGAATATAGGAAAATTTTGTCAAGACTTTATGATTTATCAAAACCAGCAAATAATTATTGGGCTTTTCCAGTAAACTCTATGTCTTTAAAACACTTAGCACGTTTTTTTGGATTTAATTGGTATATTAAGGACTTTGATGGTAGGGAGGCAATAGCAACATATATTGATTATATTAGTTCTTTCGTTAAAGATGATGATTTGATTGAAAAGATATGTTTGTACAATAAAGATGATCTCAATGCTTTAATTGTTTTAAAAAGTTGGATGGAAGAAAACTACAATAGTCATGAAAGCTGAAACCTGTTCTCGATGTAAAAAAACAAAAAACTAACAGCGAATTAACTCTTTGATTCGTCTGAACTATTGTGTACCCACCTATTGGGAATTCATTTGAATCAAAAATTCTATTAACGCCAAACAACACAAATAAACATAAAGAAAATTATGAATATACTGCAGAATCAATAATATATTTTGAAAAATTGTGTGAATCCCAGTAACAAGACAAAATATTTCTTGTGATTTTCCAATTTCTCTATCCACTTGTTTTCACAAGAAAGAGATTTTTTGAGAAAGATCCTCGTTCCAAATTCTTTTTTGCTCTCATTTCATTGATCTCGGATAATGACACTCCTCGTAGCTCAATTATACGATAAATTACTTCTAAAAGATCAGTTAATTCTTCAATATTTTTTGTTTGATAATATTCTCTTATTTTCTCCTCCAATTTCTTCTCTAAATGAAACAGGAACTCTTCATCATTCAGAGTTTTGTATTGACATCTTAAACCCTTGGCTTCAATAATCTCAGGGATTTTATCTCTAATCGCTTTATTGTAGACCTTTTCCATATGTTTCTCACTTGATTAAATTGTATTAATTAAGGAATTTGACTGGACGGAGTCGAAATTGCAGTTCGTATTCCATTAGTGATACAGTTTGTAGTTCTTGGATAGCATATTGTATTGACTCTTGAAATTTGGAGGCAATTAATAACCCAAAAACGTCTTTCCCCTCTGACAACTTCGTTCGCACCCATCCCATGTATCGTAATAATTGGCCTAAATGTCGTTCTCCACCTAGTCCCCGTTTTAACTCGATGACTGTGAGATTTTTATTTTTCTTATCTTCAGCTAAGATATCAATCCTCCCCGCTGTTTCAGTATTGTACTCCACCCCAATCTCTGCTCCCCGAAAGATCTGTAAATTTTTCTCACGGAATTCAGGAATGTTATCCCACCGTGTTACAAGAAATTTCTGCATTAACTTTTCTTCATTAAATTCAAGTGTTAATTGATCAGTATCGAATTTATGCTCTTCTTCGATAATGGGTGGGAGTTTCCCAAAATTTCTCTCAATGACTTCAGGGATATTATTCGGAGGTGTGAAGAACTCGTTCTTGAAAGGATCTTTTTGACGAATGTCTTCTTCAGCTTTTAGAAATAATCTTTCTTTGATGATATCTCGAATTTTTTGGTTCTTTAAAGGTTCATAGAATCCTGGTTTAAACGAAACATAATCAATCTGATTTCTTGCTCCTCGGTCAGAGCCGGGACATTTTTGAGAATCTCCCGCCTTCCAATGAATCGACCATAAATCAGTCTTAAGATAATAATATGGGAGGTGAGCCTTTTTTAGAGCTTGTTCATTTCCAATTTCTTTATAAAAAGCATTGAAACTCTCAGTGATAGATTCTGTTAAGGGGATATTATTTTCTTTAATATTGCCTTGTTCTAGTTCGGCAATCACTGATAAGAGCAAAATTGGTTTATATGATTTTTGTTTCACCATCTTTTCGATAGCTGTAAACCATGGAAGTGATTGCTCTAGAGAATTCAAAGACATTCCTTCTAAATTTGTGCTTACAAGTAATAG
>JAEOTI010000516.1 GCA_016839955.1 Candidatus Hodarchaeota archaeon
TTTTAGAATTTTGGGCAAAAGATTATAGTAATCACTTTTCTTAACAATGTAATCGAATGCCTGAAGTTTCATAGCTTCAACTGCAACCTGTTCGGACCCGGCACCAGTAACCATAATAAAAGGAACCCTTGGGTTTATTTTTCTACCTTCTCTTAAGACAGATATTCCGTCTAGGTCTGGTAATTGATAATCCAAAATAACAACATCAAAATAATTACTCTTGAGCAGGTCCAATGATTTTTGCCCTGATTTAGTCAAAGTTGTTTGATATTGAACGTCATTTGAACTAAGAGCTAATTGAATTAGATTTGCATGATCATCATCGTCTTCAACTATAAGAACTTGAATTGCTTCTATTTCCTTATTTGGATCAGATATTTGTTTTTCCATTGCTTCAAGTTCCTCCTTTATCAGAGCATAGTGAATTAGTCAGGTTATTTGCCATTGATTTTATACCAGGATGTTTGATCTAAGATATTTCTTAAATTCTGTTGCTTTTTTTAGCATATTTTTAATCATTAATTGCTTTCTATATCTAGATTTTCTATGGTTATTGTATTAAACAACTTTTTCTTTTGTACTTTAGATATGTTCTAATACTTTATTACATGTTATAAACATTTGGAAATATTACATTTATTTCAATAAAAAACCTATCTAGCTGTGAGAATAAAAATTTAGACAAAATATAACCCATTTTATTATTACATTTGTTTCATGTTATAATTTTATTAACAAGATCAAATAAATATTTTCTTAATGAAAAATCGAAAATCATTACTAGAGTAATGGAAAGACAAACACGTAAAAAATCCAATTGCGTGGTGAGACAAATAAATCCAAAAGAAGACGAAAATTCTGATGATAAAAAACGAAAAAACCCGTTTGATGACATAATTGACGGAATTGGCAGGAAAATGGAAGAATTTTCTAGAAATCTTCCATTTTTCTTTAGTAGAAACGTTCCAGACGAATTTCATGAATTTCCAAAACCATTTGTTTGGGGAATCAAAATGGATTTTGGACCAGATGGTCAACCTGAATTTGAACAGTTTGGAAACACGTCCGAGCCAAGATTTGGAAAAAAAAGAATGTCTGAGGAACGCTCTCCATTAGTTGATATCCTTGAAGAAGTAGGACAAATTCGTGTTATCGCAGAACTACCAGGAGTATCAAAAGAAGATATTGAATTAGGCGCAACAGAAACCTCTCTCACAATTGAGGCGAAATCTTTTGACCGTCAATATAGTAAGGTAGTTTCACTTCCAGCTAGAATAAAACCTGAGACTGCTAAAGCTAAATTAAAAAATGGATTACTTGAAGTGATTTTTACTCAAAAAGAATCTGATTCAGATCACCGAATAGTTATTACAGACAATGATTACTGAGGGTAAATGAATTGAACCAAAAAGAACCTGAATGGGTTGAGAACGTAAGAAAAAAAGTTAATCGCTTTCGTATCTCAAAGGAGATTTTTTATTATCCAGAAGTAACTTCAACAAATAAAAAAGCAAGAGAATTAATCCTACAAGATACAACAAGTGGAACTGTCATCATATCAAGCATTCAAACCGCAGGAAGAGGAAGATTGGGAAGAGAATGGGTCTCCCCTCCTGGAGGAATATATGTTTCAATTGTAGTATTTTTCCCTCCTCATTTGACTGATCTACCCTTACTAACCGTCGCAGCTGCAGTGGGAGTTGCTAGAACAATCGAAAAGGTTCTTGATGTGAATCCGGAAATTAAGTGGCCAAATGATATTTTTCTAAACAAAAAGAAAGTGTGTGGTATCCTCTGCGAATTAATTTCAGGTCCGAGAGGATGGGCAACAATTACAGGAATTGGTATTAATCTAAATGTTGAAGAAGATGATTTACCCTCAATAGAAGGCTATGAGCCAGCTTCAATCAAATCAATAATAGGAAAATCTATCTCTGAAGAAAATTTTTTGGAGAACTTCTTTAAGAACCTTAATGAAGCATATTCATCTTTTTTACGAGGTCCAAAAGGAACTGAAAAATTACTTGATCAATGGCGTCAATATGCAAAAATGCTTGGTCAGAAGGTCAAAGTGCAATTCGGTGAGGAATTACTTGAAGGAATCGCAAAAGACGTTGATGAAAAGGGATATTTAGTTGTACTGCGACCAAACGGTGAAGAAACACATGTAATGGCTGGTCATGTGATTCTACCCGACTGGTACAAACAAATCGATTAATGGTTTAATATTCAGCTCTATCTCTTATTAACAATGAAAGGAGATGAGATATAATTGAACTTCATGAGAACAATTCGGGTTAGAGATTCAGAAACAATGGTTGCTCTTCCCAAGATGTCTCGTGAACAATTTACAGATATCATAAAGTTGATTTTAAAACTTCTAGGTAATGAATGGGAACTAAAACAAGTCGGTTTCGGTAATGAACGTGCTTATAAGCTATTTTTGCGCCCTAACACAATGAGCATCTTTAAAACTCGAGATTCTGATGTTCTACCTGTTTGGGTTAAAAACCTTCAACCTTCACTTCCTTTATCGTCTAGGCAAATCCTATCCTTTGCTGAATCAAGGGAATCATATAAAGCTGACCTTTATAAGGAAGATAAAACTGCTTCTTTGAGTATTAACCGCAATGGATTTCTTAGAATAAACGGATTATCCCGTGAAGAAGTGGAGAATCTCTTAGACCCTGTTGAAAGGAAAATAATAGATAAGAAATATAATGTTTGGCATGATATCAAATTAGATTCTTTTAGCCATTATGAATGCAGTTATTTTGTACTTAATTTTACTTTTGACCAATGTATTATTACAATAAAAAGTCGATTGGAATTTCCAGGACTTTGGAAAGATGCTAGGTCTGAATTTCGTCTTTATCTTACTGTAGATGAATTATTGATTATTGAAACTTTAATAAAAATATATGAAAAGAACTATAATTCTGTTCAGTGGTGTTGTCAGGTTCCTGGTGGGAGTAAATTCCTTCCAGGAAAAGTAATTAAACGCTATAAAATAAGAAAATCTTCACTTGGATTTATTGAAACTTCTCCTTCAATATTACTTTCAACCTTGGAAGAAACGCGCTTATTCTCAACGTTTACATCTACTCCTATATTTGTCCCTTGTATGGACCAAAAAATTATATTATTCAAAGAAAAAGTAAAGCAAAATAATGAAAAGTTCTCACCAAGTGAATTTATATCTCAGATCCGCTCAGAATTATCTGAATGGTGCTTTGATTCCTGCCATCTTTTAGATTTAAAAGAAGTTTGGAAGGACCTCTATCCAGGAGATTGGAAATAGCTATTGAACGTCTAACATTTTTGTTTGCCATTCTTTGATGTGAATTTGGATAATATCTTTCTTTAGAACTTCTAAACCCTCATCTTTTGTATGTTTAACACTTCTAACTAACTTATTCATTCTATAACCTACAGTACTCCATCGATTAGAGATTTCGTATAGATTATCCCTTGCAGTTAAAATTTCGTGGCAAATCGCTGTGGTATTTTCCGAACGTGCGATCCTCTCAGCAAGAGCGTAAAAGAATCCCTTAATTCTCCGAACATCAGCTTCCTCAGTATGTTCTGCTGAATCCGCGATTTCAAAGACTACTCCCTGGAGGCTTCCAGCGATAGCGCTCCTAAACTGTTTCAAATTATGTAATACTTGTTGCTCGTAAGCCTCATTTGAAATCGTCATAAGCATTGTTTTTACTTCACCGGGAACCATCACTGCAAGAACAGTTTGTTGATTTGTCCTAATTGTTGCATCTGTAAAATTTCCATCAACCTCCCGAGAAATATTGTCACCGAGGTTCATGATCAGGGTAGAAATGGCACTTAATGCGTCTTCCTTTTCAGGTTCCTTTAAAGTAGATGATACAGCTATAGGGAGACCCTGCATATCTGAAAGAACTGCAATCTTTGCTCCTGAAGCAACGATATTTCTTAAGACCTTCTGGATTGAAGCTACATCAACACTCATCGGAAATACTCCAGTTGTCAATCAATATAATATTACTGAGAAAATTGTATGAAAAGAAATTGGCTTTCTTTGTCTTTAGAGATAGTTTTAGATGTTTATATGATATAATTTTTGTGTAATTACTATGCATTTTTCAAAACTTATCAAAGATTATCCTCGAGTTGGTTTAATTAGGGGAAGGAGAACGTTAAAAAGACATGTATGAATTCGAGTTGGATCTGGTACGCCGAGTAAAATCTCATTTCCAATAGAAAGGGTGGGAACAGACATTATATTGTGTCCTTTTCTCCTTACCCCATCTGAGTGGATATCAACCTTTCGATAGGTGACTTGGCCTTTATAGAGGGATAACGCTTCTTGAACGACTCTTTCAGCAGCTTCACAATGAATACAATCTTTGGATGTAAAAAGTAAAATTTCAGCCTGGTCAACCAATAGGTCTGCAAGTTTACTTCCAAGCTGTTTGTATAGCATTTCTAAATTTGAATATAGTTGAGCGATTTTCAAATTAGCTTCTTCAAGTCTTTTATTTGATTTTGAAAGCTGATTTCTCATGGATCGTTCCATTTGAAAGAGATAGGTACTACTAAGTGCAAGCGCTAAATGATTGCAGATATGGTTAATTAACTCGATCTCTCGTTGAGAGAATTCCATATTGTTTTCTTTAAACACATAAATAATTCCAAAATCTTGTTCTTGTACAAGTAAAGGGACAGTTAAGGTACTAGTTTCTTGTTTCCCTTGAGATCTCACAAGTTCGTTTTCATCAATGATATCTCCTTGATTCTCACCAGACCAAAGATTGTCCTTAATCATTGATTTGTTCGGTATGAATTTTATCCTAATATTGGGAAAAAGAGTTCTTAGAGTTTGTTTAATAGTCAAGATGATTGAACTAAAAGAGAATTTAGTTGTTAACTTAGCTGTAACTTCGTTTAAAATTATGATCTCAGAAGCCCTTTGAATCACTTCTTCAAATAACGCCGCATTCGATATTGTTGCATTAATTGGTCCCTCAATTTCTTCCAATAAAGGCCAAATTTTATCGTAGTCTTGGTTTGCATCTAAAACCAGAGAAAAAACACCAAGAGTCACCCCTTTTGAGCAGATTGGAATAACTAGAGAAGTATCAGTGTTTTTAGTAAAAATGGGAATTTGTTTAGTAAACAGATCTGAGAGATCATCTGTGGATAAGATTAGAGGAGAAGCACATTTAGAAATCCAACTCTTGATTTGTTGATAATTTAGGGCATCTAAATACCATTTAACTTGTTCAAGACCATCTTCAATAATAGCAACGCCAAATGGTTGTCTTTTTATTGGAACTATTGCCCAACATTTCTTACACAATGTAGCTCTTTTTATTTCTCCACTTAATGTCGAAAGGACTTCCTCCAATGTGCTAGCTTGAT
Organism: Candidatus Hodarchaeota archaeon; assembly: GCA_016839955.1. The sequence goes on from JAEOTI010000516.1 coordinate 5,398, forward strand.
TTGAAAGTTTAGTGATTCTTCTTAGACTTGCTGTACGTGCTTGATTTTGTATAGCTTGTGAAAAAGTTCTTGAGGTGTAAAGAGACAGTATTTCGACCAGAATTTCTGAAATGAGATATTTCTCATCATCAAGTTCGTATTTTTTTCTAAGAAAGATAAAAACGCGACCAAAATCTTTTCCTTCGAAAACTAGACTGGAACTTAAAACTCTATCACATTCTGTTAAAATTTCAGAATAATTATCTACAAAATCTAAATCTTTTAGCCAAAGGAGATTCGAGGCAAGAAGAGGAGGTGAAGATTCATTTAAAATATCCAAAATCTTTTCTACATCATTAGAACGATACGTATTTGAAAGTGTAGTGGAAAAAAAGGAGAGCAAAATTGGCTTTTCACAATCTTCTGCCTTAATCGCTATTAAACCATGTAAAGCTTGGAGGTATTCGCATAATAATTCTAAAGCACGAGTTAATGAGTCTGTACTCATTTCTCGTGAAAGTTCTCTAACAAAATTTGAAATAATGGATAGATTTAGCTGAAAA
>JAEOTI010000517.1 GCA_016839955.1 Candidatus Hodarchaeota archaeon
CTCTTCATAGAAAATGAATAGTTTTGCAATGGCCTAATTTTATATAATTATATTTATATAACAAAAATTAACAAGTAACTCTTTCAAAACAAAAAATCGTGTGAATTCTTACCAAAAAGAGTTAGAAATCCTGAAACAATTCATTTATCAAGAGTAATGTGATTAATGGTGTCAGATGAAAAGGTGTATATGCTAGCCAGGAGAAAAATATCTCAAAGGAGTGTAATTTTTGGTTCAAGAGTTAAAAAACATTTGAATAGCTATTTACAAAAATTATTCCACGAAAGAATTTCACTTTTATTGATCGCATTAATCTTTTTTCGGTTTTCAATATTTTCTTTGAACATCATTTTAAGTCCCCCATATGCTTATCCTGATGATATGTGGATTCACATTTCGTGGATAAAGTATTATGAATCATTATTAGCAAATCATCCTCTTTCTGCCCCCTCTGGTTCAGTCGGAATTTATTCAACCTTTTTTGGGTATCATTTAATTTTAGGTATGTTTAGTCTATTACTACCTTTTCAAGCTTACGAGATTTATTTTATCTTTGGTTTTGTAATGCAACCAATAGCAGTATTCTTAACTTATAAGGTTCTTGTTCTTATCACAAAAAGGATTGATTTAGCGATCATCTTAACGTTTCTAAGGTTTTCTATTCCTTCTTCTCCAGGCATAAGTGGTTGGCTATATCCGACACCTCAAAATTTTGTTATCCTTTTATTTTTTGGTTACCTCATCTTGTTATCAAAACCGAAAAATAAATTTTATTCAATTATAAATGTCTTCATTATTAGTTTAATGTATTTAAGTCATATTTCTACTCCTATCTTTTTGCTTCTCTTTCTCCCATTATTGTACCATTCATTTCCTAAAACTACCAAGAAGAAGATCCTATTAGAATCCTTATTAGGCCCTTTCATTGTAGTAATACTTAATCAAATATTGAGTATTTCAAATGCTTATTATAAATTCTATGTTTTTCCGATAATAAAGGTAATTGAAAAGATAATTCAAGTTGATTTCGTTTTTATTTTCCCCTCTGAATTTTTAGTATTATCGCTCTTGTGTTTAGGTATCTTTTGGTTACTTGGATGGTTTTTCTTTTTTTATCATACTAGGATAAATGATAAAAATCGTCAGATTTTCTTAAAGGTTGTTGATTTCTTATCTGGAATCTCAATTCTTGTTTTAGTGGCGATTTATTATCTCCAAGACATATTTTTACAATCCTCACTTTTTCTTAATTATGTGACATTTGAGCGATTGTTTCCAATGCCTCTTCATCTTCTCGTGAAAACTGGTTTCCTTTTTCCACTTTTTGGATTTCTTGTCATTTACCAGTTTAGTAAGAAAAGTAAAGAAAATCAGACAGAAAAACTATTAATTTCCCCTCATCATTTTGGTTTTCTCGCTCCAGCTATTCTTGTTATAATTTGTATCGCAATTGGCGAGATGGTCGATTCTAGAAGACTTTTATATTACGTAATTATATTCATGCCTTTCTCCTTCTCAATATGGGCAAAAAAATTGGTTAAGATTAAGTATTACTTATTAGACATGAAATTTAGGGAAAAACAAAATCTATTAATTGCAATTCTAACAATCGTTGTATTTAGCTTTGCAGGAGTAAGTGAAGTATATTATAATCATAGAATTGGTTATCCAGGGGCGTTTCCATATGAGATTTCGGATTTTCTGGTTGAAAACGATATAGATTCAGAAGTTGTTTTAACTTTCGATTCATTTGTAGCCAACTTTTTTTATTCTCACGGAATTTTTATATCGTATGTCTATTACTATTCTATTGGATCTTCCAATCCAGAGTTATTTAATATGACGATTTTTAAGGAGTTTTTTGAAGATAATAATTATCATTACTTAGTTTTAATAATCAATCAAAAACCTCACAATCAGTTTCTTGCTTCAAATTTCGAAAATTTCGAAGTCTTAGTTGGAAAGGGAACTCCTTTGAGACTTATCAGTGTTGTAAGCAATTAATATTAATTCTCCAAACAAACAATAAGTACGACTGCTTAAAAGCAATATAAGGAAATAACTTATCTACTCGAATGATGAGTAAGTCACATACGGGAAGTAATGACGGAGCTGACCCATAAGCATTTAACTTCTGAGTCAAATGTCTTTCTATGTCCCTTAAACAAGAAATACATTCGTTAAGAAACGGACTCCGTCACTATCCTTCACGGACAGTCCAAGTTTTTAAAACTACTCATCTGACCCGTATTCTCATGAAACACATTCAGGAGACCGATGCAGACCAACATCGGAAAGAATTCACAACGGAACAGTGGTTGAAGAGCCTCTTTCTCATGCAAATTCAACAGTTCCACGAGGTGAGACCGTTTGTCCGTCAAATCGAGCAAAATCGTCTCTGGCAACTGATTTGTGGGTTTCAGGGGAATGTTCCGACTCAGGGACAGTATTCCCGCAAGATTCCTGATTCCACCATTCAGGAGGTGTTAGTGCGGACCTTTCAGACTTATCAACATCTAATTCCAATGAAAAGCCAGAAATTCCCTTTTACCCCCTCGACAGTACAACTCGAACTCCTACAACAGGGATATTATCCCTTTCGGATGGATTGTACCAGTCTCCAGATCTCTC
>JAEOTI010000518.1 GCA_016839955.1 Candidatus Hodarchaeota archaeon
CTATTTTGATCCTTGATATAGTCAGAAACAATAAACGCGTTTTTTGCCCAGTCAAGTGGATTAGCTCGCTTTCTCATTGGAGACAAACACCTTGGACAACATTCTTCTTCTCGCCTTCCAAGATATCCACACTGTCCACATTTTTTAGCATGAAAAGGCAGAGACACGTTTGAAACGACCTTTAAAAAATAATTTACTGCTATAGCTCCGTATATAACAGATTATAGTTATCACTAGGAAGAATTTTTCATTAATTTTCATCTTGAAGAATACTTTCTACACACAGGTCTTTGAAAATAAACAACTCAGTATTCTTAGTTCCTATAAACAAAGCGGTGATGCAGTGCAGACTTCCACTTGAAATTAAACTAACTATCAACTATTCCTCAAGACTAGATCGAAAATATTCTATTAGATGTTTTTGATGGTCAAAAAATGACCTTTGGAAAAATCCTGGAAAAATTAAAAGAGTCTAATATTGTTGTTGATGAAGGATTATTAAAAACTAAATTAAATAGGTAACTCGAAGTTGCATCTCAACGAAAAATTAGCGAGAAAGATGCTGAGTTTTTTTTCATGAATCTACATCAACGAGGTAAACTCTACCAAGTCAAAGACGATAAATTTAAGTGGGTTCCCTGAAAATGCTCATTAGTTCGAATTATAGTATTTTTAAACCAATGAGTAAAAGAAGTATCAAGAAACCAATCCATAAGATGTGCAAGTACCGACCTGAATGAAGGGACTTCCAATTTTTGAGAAGCAACATGTTTAATTTAACTGATGTTTCATGCAAGCACCCTTGACTCCCATAAGCGCGACAATCATGAATTAGAATGTGATAAGCTTCATTACTAAAAATATCTAGGAGTTTCTGAGATTTAGAACGTACATTATTTGAAAACGAGATAGCAAAGAAAAATTGACCTATTCTTTTGATGTAAAATCCTCCTGTTTTATCATTTAATTCTAAAAGACGGTCATTGGAAAAAGAATGGTTGATCTTGTGGTTATTCTCTTCAATATAACTAAGAATAGCACTAAAAAACCCTGCTTTTAGCACCATTTCATCAATACTTTGAATGCATTTTGTTAGCACATAAGCTGAGAAAACCAAAATACCACTAACATTTGCTACTAGGATTTCAAGATGAGTAATTAATCTTGTTTTTGACCGCCTAGATCGCCATAAAGGATTATATTTTCCTAAACCATTTATAACCATTCTCTATACCTCATTCCAAGACATCATGGTGGAAATTCGCAAAGAAATCAACCAAATTTTGAACAAAAATTAATTATACGTATCCAGATTAATTGAGGATTGTTCTCCGCAATTATCATTATACAAAATAAAATATAATAGAGGAGATTTGTTTGTATAATTAAGAAAAAAGAAAAAAGTAAGAAATAAAGATGGTAAATAAATTAGTAGATTACTTTATAGCTTAATCAAAATATAATTGTGATTAATTTTGAAAAAGAAACAGAATTTACGTGATCAAATGGTACAGAGACGATTAAAATTAATTAAGAGCGCAATAAAATTATATATTGAACCCCAAAATTGGGATAGGCATTGGTGGAATCTAGATACACTTAATTATCGAAAAAATTATCGTCCCCGGTTTTCCAAAGGATTTTCTGCATTAGAAATGAAAAAATGGCTTCAGAATTTACATAAAAAAATAGATTTTTCCAAGCAATTAGTTATTTTTTATCTTAAAAAGCTTGAAACATTAGGTTACCTTTTTTCTGAATACGAGAGAAATTATGAGACTCAGAAATATCATAATGTTTACTACCTAGCTCATCCCTGGAATAAAATAGTGAAATACTTGAAGTCATCAAAGGTAGTTGGGAAATATTCAGACCTAGAAAGTACTCCCTATCATCCTCATGGATTAAGAGGTACAGCAACAAGAATCCAGATTCTAAATTTATTACGAGAAGAAGAAATTAATGGAAACATTGTATCTATATCACACATAGTTGATAGATTGAATCTTTCAAGACGAACTATTGAATACAATCTAAGATGGTTGTTATCAATTGGATTTATTAGTAGAAGACTGTTTGTTGGGGATACACGACGATTCGAATACTTTCTCAGTGAAGATTATTCTTACATAGACATGAAAAGAACTTTACAAGAATTAATTGGGTAATTTTAATACATTTAAACTTTTAATCAATAGGGGGTTTGTTTCAGCACATCCTCACCCATATCCAGATCCGTGATGAGTTCTAGTAATAACTCTTGTTGTTTGCGATCTATTCCCAATTCGTCTGCTTTTTCCCATAATTTCGCTTTTAAATCCTCATAATCCAAGACAATATAATCAACCATAAAATTACTC
>JAEOTI010000519.1 GCA_016839955.1 Candidatus Hodarchaeota archaeon
ATGAATCCTGTTGCTTATACTTACGATTGGGGCATGGTTACTGATCTTGCTAGAAGGAACATTGCTAGAATTTGTGGAAAATTAGAAATTGAGCATATACTTTTATCTGCAGATATTAACAAGAAAAGAGGCAATATTTACAAGAATGTAACAGCATGGTTGCGAAAACCCGATTTGGGTACAATTCCTTTGTTCATGGCGGGTGATAAACAATACTTTTATTATGCGAATAAGCTACAAAAGCAGATGGATATTGAATTAGTCGTATTATCCGCAAATAATTTCGAAAGAACTCACTTCAAAACAGGTTTTTGTGGTGTCCCTCCAAATATTAAAAGAACCAAAGATATATCCAATACAAGAAATAAATTACTTCTTGCTTTATATTATATGAAAAGATTCATATTCAACCCCTTCTATCTAAATAACACGATGGCTGATACTTTATTTGGATTTTTTTCTTATTATCAAATTCCTCATCATTATTTAAGACTTTATGATTATATACCTTGGAATGAGGAAGAGATTATGTCAACACTTGTTACCGAGTATGATTGGGAAGTAGCAGGTGATACCAGAGCTACTTGGAGAATTGGTGATGGAACTGCAGCTTTTTACAATTACATCTATTATACATTAGCAGGATTTACTGAAAACGACACTTTCCGAAGTAACCAAATCAGAGAAGGCCATATCACCCGGAAAGAAGCTATTAAATTAATAGCTGAAGAAAATAAACCAAGGTATAAAGGAATTAAGTGGTACTTGAATACTATAGGTTTAGGAAATTCCTTTAACGAGGTAATTTCTTCAATTAATGAAGCTCCTAAACTTTATTAAAGGAATAAAGCAGAAACGATTGGAGTCCTTTTTCATAATTTTATTTAGATGACAGAAAGCTATCCCTTACACTATTAATATTGTAGTAAATTTTCAACAACATCAAAATCTAAAACACTGTTATGGATCCAATTAGTTGTCAAGATCAAAGAAAGACTCACATTTGGATAGAACTTCCTTGAAAAAAATTAAGAATAGGATTAAAAACCTCATTGCTTCTCTTTTTTCTCCAATCACTCGAAATCGTACTTTCACCATAAGATATGGATTAGGTAAAGGATTCAAGATACAAGTAGGGCTAAGTTTTCTTCGATATCATCCAACATTAGGATTATCTCCAGAGGAACGCTTTTTATCAAATCTTGATTATGAAAATAAAATAATATATGATATCGGAGCCTATCATGGCATTCTAACAATGTACTTTGCACGAGCTGTTGGAAAAAATGGGAGTGTGATCTCTTTTGAACCTAATTATCAGTCGTTTTTAATAATTCAGAAAAACATAAAGCTAAATAAAATGACAAATATCAAAGTTTTCAACCTCGCCCTAGGGGAACAAAAGGATACAAGAAAAATGGTTTTTAATCCTTATTTCAGTGCGACAGGAAATATGGTTAAAGAAATTCAGTTGAAAATGATGGAAGAAGACAATGCTTTGGAGACAACAGAAGTTAAAATTGACACATTGGATAATCTTTTCGAAATAGAAGGACTTACTAAACCAGATTTCATAAAAATAGATGTAGAAGGAATGGAAATTTATACATTATTAGGAATGGTCAATATTCTTAATAATTATCATCCATCTTTGTTTATTGAAATCCATGGGGCCACTTTTAAGAGTAAAATCAAAAACATACAGAAAATCACTGAATTAGTTCAATCGTGCGGATATAGAATATTTCACGTTGAAACAGGTCAATATATAAACAAAAACAATTATGAAATTGCGAAAGAAGGTCACATATTTTGCACACATCCCACAAGAAGTTAGTTCTCTCTGATTCTATTTGAGTATACTCAATTGGTTCTTATCATACTATTCAACGCTCGCAAAATTCTTAAAATGTCTTGTATAAACGAATAAGAATACATCCTTACCTGTTTTTACACATAAACCTACAAAATGTCTCATATTGCAAGAACATACTCTAATATCCCCCAAGATGGGAATTTTAAATATTTCACAATATAGAAATCCAAATATAGGAATTATATTAACTTCGCCACTATCAAAAATTATGATAGAACAAAATGTTCTCTTGGTTCAAAGAGCTGGATTTCTTCAAAACGATTGCTTTGCATTCTTGTGGTCTTTTGGTGCAAAAGGTGGAAAAT
>JAEOTI010000520.1 GCA_016839955.1 Candidatus Hodarchaeota archaeon
GACAGAAGTGGCATGTTCCGTATCGTCTGCTGGTTCATTTATTACCTTTGATGATTTCCAAGGTCAAGATTTCTTAGTTTTCCAAATTGACTTCATAGGTGGTGTTCAACAATTTAGACGAAATCTCACAAAAAGAAAATAGAGAATATTAGATTTATTAAGCACGAATTTTTATCAAAAAGATATGAACGAAAAGGAAATTAAAACACATTCTGGTAAATTTTTCTGGTACACTCTTAGTGAAAAGCTTTTAAATCATATTGATGAAATTGATTCAAGAATAATGGATGAGAGAGAAAAACTTCTCTCAGCATACCGCTACACAGAATGTATTAGGACAATCGGAAGTTTTCAAAAATTATCCGAGCACTTTTATTATTCGACTATTATTAGAGAGATCAGATTCTCATTAGAATCAGTTATTCAAGCATTATACATTGATATTAATCACTATACGGCGAGTCTAAGCTCAAAATTAGAAGTTTACAAAGCTTTGTCAGATTTCCAAGGTTTCATTGCTAAAAATCTTTTTAACAGAGTCAAAGTTAAAAAATCTCTGAGAAAGAGGATAAGGAAGCAATATTCAGAATTATCAAATTATGTGCATGGTAGTAAGGACGAAATTATACAATTAACATCAAGAGACATTAATGATGTATTAGTCTTCCATTATGATGAGAACATGGAAAATTTTTGTCGAAAAAAAGGGATAGAATTCGTTGATATTGTTCTCGATATATCAAAAGAGTTTGAAACCAAATATCTTGAGAAACTGGATTTGGATTAGATTTCATCGACTTCAAATAAGATCGAAATAACCAAAAAAACTGATTATTAATATATTCGTTTCTATAGCTTTAGCTCATCTTAAAAGATGAGTATCAATTAAAGAGATAGGATTATGGAGCAATAAATGACCTTAAGCTATCTAATAGATACCTAATATACTCCAAACCATAGTTTAATGTGCCCCTTTCCATATTTATTGCACACATGATGAGAAATGTTTTTGTATAAGGAATCTGTTTCGGAAAAACAATTACACATTTTTTGAATTTTGGTGATTCTTGTTGAGTGAATATTTTCAATTTATTTGGATTTTGAAGTGCATAGGGACCAATAACCATAACAGCAATTTCCTTTAATTTTAGTATATCTGTAATTCCATCTCCTTCTGGGAAATAGGTTATTCTAATTTTATTTTTGAAAACTTCTCTTATACCGATCTTGCCTGGAATCCCTTTTAATCCTGTTAATAATATTTTGACCTTAATAGGATCATTTTTAGTGGAAGTATCTGCATAAATAGATTTGGACAATTGAATGATTTTCCTAGATGAAACTATGAAGCTTTTACCTCTTTTAGAATATATCCTTTGATTTTTATTTAGAAATTCTTGATCGTGATGTTTCAAAACTTCTTCAATGATATTACAATACAAATCTAGAACATCAAATGCAATCATATAAAAAATGAAATAGTTAGGATGAATTTGGTTTTGATTGATAATATAATCTTCAATGAAATTAGTAGAAAAATTCATCTTATCAGAGAAGGTTTCAAATAAAGTCACGTGAGAAAAATATCTACTAAGATCCGTGAAAAGAGTTTTAGTTCCTGGAAAAGTAGTGTAAAGATCATTCATAATTTCTTCGGTTGTTTTTTGTCGAACACGTCTTGATGGATCCGTAAAGTTTCTTATTACCCTAATGTACTCTTCTTCAGTGTTATTTAATCCATAATGAATTATACCATTTCTCTCGATTAGGGGTCTGAAGAAGTAGGCTGATATAAATCCCTCTCCTCTCTGCAGATTATCTGCTATATATCGGAGAATTCGATAATTAATAATTACATATGGAAATAAGTATTCTTTTTTCATAGTTTTAACGAGTTGAAGAAATCGCTCATAATTCTTGGTCAACCATTCAAAGTCATTTGTAAAACAATCATAGGAGACAGACCACCAGACATCTTGATTATCAACCTCTCTAAGCATTTTTACAAATTTATTTGACTTGATTATTGAACTCATCTAAGAAGGCCTTCAATTTATCCATTTCTAGGGATTTTTTTTTATATATTTTTTCATGGAAAATCATTGTCGCCAAACCAGCCTCATCTTCCTACTAGTGTGTCTAAATCAGTTAAGACTAGGATAATTAATAGACTTGCAATCAAAAAAAATGGTTCTTAGAATGAATACCTTCATGTGAAAGCGAGAAAAAACACCCGTTGCTATTTAAAAAACAATTTTTGCGTTCGTTCAAGTTTTTCTTGGCATAAAGGGCATTCTAAGGAGTAAAATTCGAAAGCTCTATCTGTTGTTTTCGGTATGAAGGCAAATTTCTCTGTAATTTGTCTATCAATCTCGTAAGCGAATTCTCTTATTAGAGTAAAACTTTCATCAAGCTTTTCTTCCGATATGATGATTTCTCTTGAGTCAGGATCTACCTCCCATCCTTGAGAAGATATTTTAGTTATAGTTTTTGGGGGGATGGTACGTTGGTTATGGACCAAGATATTACGGATTTTTCTTAATTTGTCAATAGAATCCGCTCTATGCGATTGAAACATAATATTCAGTTCATCCCTCAAGTATTCAATCATAGAATATAGGTTGTAGCTACGTAGTTTAGCACGAATGATCTTGATAATAATCTCATCCCGTTCTGTAGATTCGTGTATAAAGCTAAATAGAAGATCTGATTCTATCCCTATCTCCTTTTTCTTTCCACCATTTTTCCTTGATTTTCTGGGTTTCGTTTTCATTAATTTGGGTAAGTAGGACCAGATGCAGAAAAGTAAGTTTTGGAGGTACCATTCAAAGTGGGATATCCAGAGAATGATGCATTGATCACGGTTTAAGATGGATCTATTTTGTAGAAGTTGTTTTTTCCGATTTTGATCATCATACTTCCTAATGTCACCAGGATCAAATTTGAAATGCTCAATAGCTCGTTCTAACAAGGGAGAGATTTGTTCATAATTCTGAGCGATTGCGTCAATATTAGACAAAAATGAGATTAAAGATTTGGATGGTCGATATTTAACTTGATTTTGTGACATTTTTTTACTTCCATTCATAATATGGATTCATAGGTTATAAAATTGAAAAGAATATTTGAGGGTTTTAGTCTTGACCTATGAACTTAAGATCAACCTGAATACTCAAAAAGTTACTTTCAGTCTTGCCTAATAGGGAGACATGATCTATAACATACACCAACAAGGGAATTCAATTAGAATGAGTCTGTAAAGCCAGTAGCTTTCCATCTCAATCCATTGAAACTCTTTTTTCTACTAAGGAGTGTTTTTAAATGTCGTCAAAGGCTGGAATGCGGATATTCACTAAGATTTTGTCTGACAGATCACAGAAAAGATTAAAACCTTTATAAGCAACCCACCAGGGATTATTTCAGTTGTGGTTGTCGTGGATGAAATAGGAATGCTTATGATCATTAATTTCTGATCCTGTATTGAAATATAAATCAGAGTATGAGTTTGCATCAATGAAACTTTAAATCTGTCTTATTTTCTTTCTCTTCTTCATTCTTTTCTTTCTATTTCATTCAAGTCCATATTTTTACAATTCTTATCATATATTCAGCATATATTGCAGGCTAAGGTACGGTTTAATCATAGCAATTTTCCAAGACCATTTTGCATTTTTATTTTCCTGAAAGATATAAAAGAATGAAAAATCTCGTGAAAATTGAGTTAGAATCTACCTCCTCAATATAAAAAAAAGGAATTTTACTAAATTAGGATACATGGGGAGATTAAAATTTCGGTGAAGATATCATAACATAGATATCAAAGACTAATTCATTTAAATCAATTGGATAACAGCTTGATCTTAATATCAGTTTGTAAAGAATCAAAGTCCCTTATATAGCAAATAAAAACAAGTTTCAGTGTAAGGATAAAAAGATAGGTCTAAGAAAATGAATTCTATAGGATCAAAATTTCGGAAGTGGGATTTACATGTTCATACGCCATCCTCTTTTCAGAATGATTATAATTTTGCCTCTCGATCGGAGAAAGAAGCTTATAATGGAGATATTTGGGAAAAATTCATATCCGAACTAGAGAAGTTCAAAGATATTGCTGTTCTTGGAATAGTAGATTATTTTGTTCTAGATGGGTATAAAAAGATTCTAGAGTATAAAAATGCTGGTAGACTTAGTAACTTCAATCTCATTTTACCAAACATTGAGTTTAGGCTACATTTAATTACTTCTGAAAACAGAAGATTGAATCTTCACGTAATTTTCTCTAATGAGTTGGATATTGACATAATTGAGGACTTTATTAATCGAATAAAACTACAAATTAGTGATCCTGATACAAGGTTGCTACAGGGTATTGGATGCTCACGGCAGAGTCTTATTCGAATAGGGAAAACATATGCAAATAATAATGAATTATCTGATGAAAAAGCATGGAAAATTGGTTGCCAGCAAGCTTTTATAGATTTTAATCAGCTCTGTGATGAATTAGAGAAATCTCCTGGCATCAGTGGACGTTATCTAATTGTGGGGGTTGAAGATAGTCCAGGTGGTTTAAGTGAATTACCCTATGACCAATCTGGTCATTTACGAATGGAGATATATCGAAAATGTCATATTATTGAATCTGCTAATGAAAATACGAGGAATTTTTGGTTAGGAAAATCAGAAAGTGTTAATGAAAAGGAAATAATCGCACGTTTTGGGAGCTTTAAACCCTGTATAAGAGGATCTGACGCTCACTCCTTCGAGAGACTGTGTAAACCAGATTCAGGTAGGTTCTGCTGGATAAAAAGCGATTCTACTTTTATTGGATTGAAACAGTTATTATGTGAACCTGAAGAACGTGTTCTTATCCAAATTGAGAATCCAGAACCTCATAAAAGTATTTTTACACTAAAAAATTATAAAATTCCTAGTGTTTCCATTAATGAAGAATTAGAAATTGAAGGTCGGGATTTTCCCCTTAATCCGAATTTAATTTCGGTCATAGGCGGAAAAGGAAACGGAAAAACAGCCTTCCTTGACCTTTTAGCAAATTGTTTCGAAAATCGCTGTCGTAGTGGGGGTAAAGATAAGAATTCTTTTGTACAACGTATCGAGAAATCCAAACCTAAGTTAAAGATTGGATTAGGGTTCATGAATAGTGAAATTTTCGAGAAAGATTTAACTGATGTGAAATTTTTTTCACAATCAAGAGTTACATATTTACCACAAGGAAAAATTGAAGAATATAGTAGCAATAGAAACAAGCTACACAATAAGATCTTGAGTATTGTTTTCAAAAGTAGATCAATTCAAGAAACAGATTATAAGGAACAATTTAATCAAATCAGTAGAGAAATTAAAGGTTTTCAAAAGAAGATCATTGGAATTAATGCAGAAATTCTTGAATTAAGTCTAGATGTGAACAAAGAAAGAGTTAATAAACTAAAGAAGAGAAAAGAAGAAGTGGAAGGGGAACTTAGAAATAAAGAGACTGAACTAGATTTTTATTTAAAAAACCTAGATACTAATGTTACTGATAGAATTAATACTCTTAGAAAATCGCGAAGTAATTTGAAATCAGATTTGAATGACATAAAGAATATTGAAACAGGTCTTCATAACCTTAAGGATAAGATTGAATCTATCTCTTTGATCAATGAACAGATCAGGAAGTATAATTCAATATTAATTGATAACTACAAACTTGATCCTATCCCCTTTATCCAAACAAAGGAGCAACTGGTAAACCTTAATCGCGCTTTAGTAAATGTACATGCTCATATAGAGAATATGGAGAATGAATTGATTGGATTGGGAGAAAACATTGAACAAAACACAAAAACTGAACGTAAAATTTCAATGTTAATTTTGGAAATCGAATCTATAAGAAAAGAATTGGATTATAATAAAGATAACATCAGAAGAGTAAATGAAGACCAAAAGAAAATAATAATGTTAACTGGGAAAAGAAAAGTAGAATATATTAGATATATTAAGAAGTTTCATGCACAAAAAGCACTTTATGACAAAATAATTGCGAATTATTCAAGAGGGAAGGATGAGATACTTGGGAATACTGATTTTAAAGCAGTAATCCTCTTTGATAAGAGGAAATATCAATCGTTTGATGATATTTTTGATCACCGTAAAGTACCTCCTCAAGAAATACCAAAATTAATTGAAACATTAAAGGCAATAATGAAAACAACTAACAATATCGAATCAACAATAGAGAGGTATTTTAC
>JAEOTI010000521.1 GCA_016839955.1 Candidatus Hodarchaeota archaeon
TAATCGAAAATTTATATTCTGAAATGGGTTTACAGTCAGAAAACCTCAATTTTGAAGGTGCTGGAAAAATAAGGGATCGTATCATGCAGCTAGAGCGCACGATTGAGTCACAAAAGAGCATGATAACTCCAAGAGAGAAAGATATTATAATTTTAATTGTTGATAATTCCCATTACATTTTATTAAACACTTGGGTGAATAATGGGGAGATTGATTGTATTTTAGAAAAAAATCTGGGAAAATTACAATCTATTACTAAGTCGGAGATTATCCTTAGCTACATACAAAATTATTATCTTGACTCAGATTTCATACCTCCAATAATTGAAATTCCTTTTGATCTAGGTGAAGAGGTAGAAACATTAGAGATTTGGCTATCAAAAAAGCAAGGGAGCAGCATTCAAATTATCACGAATAAAAAGCTAACAGATGATAATTTAATTAAACCATTAATTTTGAAAGCTCAATTTAAACTTGGTGAGCAAGTACGTAAAGAGAAGAAACAGCAAGAGTTACAAAAAAACGCTCTCAAAGAATTACAAGAGTTTTTAAAACTAAAAACGATACCAAACCGAATTGAAACGTACGATATTTCAAATTTACAGGGGAAACTTCCTGTGGGGTCGATGGTGGTTTTTAAAGAAGGACTACCATTTAAATCACAATACAGGAAATTTGAAATAAAAACTCTACCTACAGAACCTAATGATGTTGCGATGATGGTTGAAGTTTTGACCAGGAGGCTTAAACATGAAGATTCAAAATTCTCCGAACGTTTTCCTGATTTAATTGTAATTGATGGCGGTAAACCTCAAGTTAATGCTATAGCAAGAGTTATATCAGCTTCCGCAAAAAAAATACCAGTTATCGGACTAGCAAAACGTGAGGAAGAAGTATTTTTACCTAATCAGCGTAAGGCCTTGCCTTTCCCGAGAAAAAGTGCTGCTTTACGATTATTGAAGCAGACACGAGATGAAGCACATCGATTTGCAATCACATACCATAAATCTCGTCGCCGATTACAACAAAAATCTCGATTGGACAATATTCCGGGAATTGGAGTAAAAAGAAGGAATTCTTTGCTTGCATATTTTGGATCAATTGATAAAATTAAAAATGCAAGCGTTGAAGAACTTTGCCAGGTAGAGGGTATTAATAGATCAGTTGCAGAAAAGGTTTACATGTTTTTTCAGTCTAATTCAAAGAATGCTGGTACTGGTTAAAGGGCCTTAGTCAAATTTTCTTTTTCTTTCGATTATTCTCTTCTTGAACAGTCCCCCCTAGTTGATCCGTTGTATCTTTTATCATCGAAATCAAAAATTCATCTTCCAATGAATCAGGATTTTGTATTTGAATTGTTAAATCTATCTTTAACTCTTTTGTTTTTTCGTATAAAGGTTTTATAATACCTTGTTGCAGAGAGGAATAAATTTTTGGGTTAATTTCTCTAAATTGGAGTACTAATTCAGATGGTATTGATTTTAAACCTGTTATATCCCCTTTTTTCATTTTTACTTTTGTTTTTGACTTTTTCGATTCTGAAATTGAAATATTTTCTAAAAAATTTGCAATTTCCTCCCTTTTAGCAGTAGTTATGAACTCAGTTTCTGCATATGAAATATTGGAAATTTCAATCTCCTTTTGCAAAGTATACGTTAACGGCGGATCTTTTTTCAGATTCGACTCTACTAACGCAAAAACTCCTTCTCTCACCCCTTGTATAATAGCTTGTCCAAGTACATTGATAGATATTAGTTTAGGAAGTCGTTCATTCTTTAAAAACTGATTTCTTAAGGAAAATAGTGAAATAACACGGTCATCATCTAGAAAATTGTCAACAATAAATCTTGGATGTATTTCGTTGGTAATTATATCATTTCTTTGAAGCTCATCTAACAAGGATTTGGGAATAGCCTCTTGGTTGGTCTTGGGTACCTGCAATTGATAGCTATCGTTCCAATCGTAGAATTCCAGATATGTGCGTCCAATAAAATATAATACACGGGTGGTAGTCTCCTCTATACGTCTTTTGAGAGATTTAGTTACCATCAAATCATGAAGAGGGTCTTCTTTGTATGTTGTTAAATATTCTTCAAGTGCAAATCTTAACTGAAGTATGTCAATCATTTCCTCAATAACTTTCTCATCTGGAACACCAAGTAATACTGTATTTCTATATAATCGAAAATTTTTACCCTTGTAATGGATCCAATGATCCCTAATACTGCTTTTATCAAGATTAGGTGGTAATAATACTAATTTCAGAATTTCATCATCTGCAACTTCTGCATGTGATTGGGGCCAAACAACAATTTTTATGTCATTATTTCTGAACATAGTTTCAATTTCGCGAGAAAATTGTTGTAACGCTTTTTCTCTGTAATTGGATTTCATTTGATTTATTTTATTATTGAAATTTAGCTGATCAGAGTAATAGTATCTATCTTGGTGTATATGTAGATATTTTGATGAGTATACTAATGTATTAAGAACCTCTCCAGTGAATGCAGTAGATATATTAGGTTTCCAGGTCGTAAGATTGATATCCTGAATATTTAGACCACAATTTTCAGATTTGTATTGTGATGATGCGAGGAATATCGTTTGAACTATTTTTTCTAAAGCATCTTGCCACCTATTATCTATCTCTTTTCCTTGAGATGAGGAATTTTCTCGTTTTAATTCTTTAACTAGAATATTAGAGAATTTAGGGGGGAGGTGGTGAAATAAAGCATCTCTTATCCTCCCCTTTTTTAAATCTATATCGGAGGGTAAAATTAAAGGTGTCTCAGATCCAGTGTCTAACATAGTGAATAGAATCTGTGATAGAAGACTTAAAATACTTCTTGTCCCCTGAAAGGTTGGTATTTCGTTCCAATTTTTATAAAGTAGATCTACTAGGGATGGGTGAAAAGGATAAGATTGTTCCATTAAGGATTTATATATTGGTTTCGTCGCAATTTGCGGAAAGTCATTATTATGTTTTAAGTAAAAGTCAGTGAAATCCTTCACAATATGAGTTAATTTCTCTGGGAGTATCACATGGCGGATAAGTTTGCAGCGTATAATTTGATATAGATCTCCAGGCTCAGAGGGTACTTCTGATGCAGCTAATCGGCTTATTATCTGAGATAATTCAACAAGAGCTGTTTTATCAGAGTTTTCTACCTCTTCGTATTCAATATCAGGTAAGGAGATTATCAAAATTGATTTGGAAAGCGAACCAATGCATTCTGTTAATTCCTGGATGAAGGTTAATGTTTGGATTGCAAGGTTTGACTCATAAATAGTAACTCCTCTCGCTTTGGCAATATATTCTGTTATCTCGTCTAAAAGAATCACATGAGGTTTTTTTTGCTTGAAAAGAATACGTATTATCTCTTTTCCAGGGGAAATCCTTTTTCTGTCATTCTCTTCTATTAGCTTCAGACCTTCAGAACCCAAGAGTTGATAAGCAATTTCTCCCCAAATTGTTCGAATTTTTAATCCCTTAACTTTTCGTCCTTTTAACGGATTTAGTTGGGTTCCTATTATGCTTACAACTGATATATCATCAGGAAGCACACTATTTGGTAAAAATGAAAATAAATTCTTGTGATTATGAAGAAAATGGTAAAGAGCAATTAATGAATGGGTTTTACCTCCCCCAAAGTAATTTTGTAGTCTAATCACTCCGTTTCCTACCCCGGAGTTAATTTTTTCCTGAACTCGTTGGAGTAATCGTATGAGACCTGATGTAAAAAAAGTTGTTCTTACAAATAGATCAGGATCCTTGTATATTGGATGTGCAATGCCAGAAATCACGTCTCCTAAATCAGCGACAAGTAGCTCTTCGCGTTTTCCAAGTTCTTCAATGAATTCATAAGGTTGAACAACTTGGAACCATGGTTGCATGTTATTTCACTTGATCTGATTACATTAGGAAGAACAAAGGAACTTAGTCATTTAATCCCAGAATATTTTTCCTATGCCTTAATACGAATCCTTTTTTTATCGAAAGTTAAAGTTCTTTCGGATTGGATAAGAAGCAATTCTCGACATGAGTAGTTTGAGGAGTATTAAAAGAAGCTGTAAATATTTCAATACGAGATATTTCAGGAGCTCTTGCAGATCTAGCAAAGGAATCAATAATATATGAAACTGAAAAGAGCGATGCAAAAGAAACAGTAAAGTTAAATCTTAAAAAAACAACGATGAAGTCAAAACAAAGGTAAATTAGGAAATTTACCATCGGTGGTAAAACAGGTATGAAAATAAAAGAAATAGACGGAATAAAATCAGAATCTGTGGGTATCTATGGGTCTACTGGAACTACAATTCAGTGGTTATGGGGAAAAGAGGATGGGGTTCCGAATTTTGCATTGCGGAAATTTATCATTAAACCTGGAGGTAATATAGGTTTACATAATCATGATGAAGAACATGAAATATACATTTTGTCGGGTAAAGGAATAGTTTTTGATGATTCAGGGAATGAGACTCACATTAAGGAAAATGATACTCTTTTTGTTCCTCCAAATGAGGTTCATGCTTATACTAACACGGGAATAGAAGATCTTCAATTTCTTTGCATTATACCACTCCTCCTGTGACCTCATATAAGAGAGGATGAATTACTTTGAGTGAAAATCATGATCATGAATGGTTAGCAACATATCATAAGGGTGATTCAAGGCTTCAGAACAAACGGCATGGTATTTTTAAAATAAATTCAAAAAAGAACCGATTAGAATTTGCA
>JAEOTI010000522.1 GCA_016839955.1 Candidatus Hodarchaeota archaeon
AATAATTGGAATAACTGAATTAGAGAATAAAATGAAATTAACTAAAGATGTTATAAAGCGACAGGTAGGTTCTTCTTTGGATAACGTCGAATTTATACAAGTCTCAATGCAAAATAAATTATCACAATCGGTAATTGTATTAATAATTTTAATTCCTCAAACAAAGAATGTTATTAGTGTCATGGATGAGAGAAAAATGGTTTCATATCCTGTTCGGTCTGAATCTGGACTAGATAGGGAAACTAATCCATTATATTTAGAGTCGAAGAAATCTTCAATTGGTTCAGACAACTTCTTATTCATAGAATTAATCTCGAAGTTCTTAACAGCAAATTAGACTAATATCATATTTAACCAGTTTTAAAATTTCAATCTTCTTTAACTTAAAAAAAAGGATCTTTGTATCTATTATTTTTTTAGAATAAGGATTTCCTTTATCTTTTTTCTTGCAAAATCTCTTTCAGAAGGTGCAAGTATTTGAGAACCGCTAATTTCTACCAATGCATCAAGAGAAACACTCCCCATATTTGCAAGAATTCCTATGGCTTCTGTTCTTTCAGAGGGTAATAAATATTCATCAAGTACTTGGTTCTTCATTTTTTGAACAAAGTCACTATGAGTCCATAATTCAATTGCTTCTTCTACTGCTTTTTGTAGATCTCCTTTTCTTCCACCAAGTCTTTTTATTATTTCAATTCTAAATTCATTTTCAAGTTTATCTGAGATTGTTGCATCAATTCTACCCACTGGTAATCCCTATCTACTACTTATATATAACCACTTTTATAACTTGTGGTTATGTGATAAACCGATTATCCACCTATACACTAATATTCATGTATTTATTTGAAGTTTGGAATAGAATTTTAGGTTATGAACTGTTGAATTATACTTTAGGACAAAAGAAATGACTTCTCACAACTAAAAAATCTTCTATAATATAGAAAGCAAATTAATAAGTCACCTCAGGACCAACAGGTTTAAATTCAAGGTTTTTCATGTCGAGATGTCAAACCACCTGAAAAATCCAGCATATCATTAATAATGGGTTAGATTGGCACTATACTAATAGTTTGTACCTAAGAATACTCTATTTCATTGATTGAATCAAATTTAATCTTAATTTTCTGCAAAATCACTTTTCCTCTGTTTTCTCTTCTTTACTCTTCTAACTCCTAAATTTCCGTTCTTTCGCCAAAAGGCGTTGCCTAAAAGGTTTAAAGATATATATAGTATGTACAATCATATATTATTGGTGAGTGTTGTGATATCAATACCACAATCCTCGAAAAATTTGGTAAATCATCCTATATTTGAGATTGAGAATATCACTAGTCCCCCAAGGAAAGGAGAAATTGTTTTACGTGTTACTAAATCCTCAATAGATTCTATTAGTAACTATTTTGGATCAGAAATCTTAGTGGGAGATTGGTTTACAATAAAAGCTCAAAATTCAAATAATACATCTACTCTATTTGCAGAAGACCTTGTAAAAGTAAGTGGAAAGACTTCTCTTCAGCTTTCAAAAGGATTAAACCGTTATCTCAAAATTCCACCAAATCAAAAATTTATAATTTCCCCCTTAGAACATATTCATCGTGAGTCTGATCCCAAAATACGTAACGAATGCCCCTACATTGCTCGACTATACTTTTATCGTAACTCAGTTGTATCAAACGTTCCTGGGAGAGTTCGTGAATATCTTAATCTTGAAAGCAATTCATCAGTTGAGTTTGAAACAGAGCAATTCAATATTCAAACAAAAATTCAGGGAGAAGGAAAATTAACAATTCCAAGAGAAGATTTTCCGTTTAATCCAAGACAAAAAATGATTCATGAGCAAGTCCATTTAGAACGCTTAAATTCAATTCCAAAATTATCTATGCCATTGAATCCTCAATCATTTCAGATTCAGAAGGATTCCATTTCTGGAGGTACAGGTAAAAAGCCTTTCTACGTCCTGCTAACATCCCAAGAAGTAAGTAGGTTTCGATCATCTCATGGTTACTTATTCCAAGATGATCTTGTCCATGGTACTCTCAAAAATTGTCGTTCTGGGAAACAAACAACTTTTCTGGTTCCAATCCAAGCACAAATGAGATTTTATTTCTCGCTTCCATTAGTAAAGAAGTGCGATATCCAACAAGGTGACCCAATCAGTCTTAAAATTAATAAAATTTTTCAACGACGATCTCTCGGGCAGTTTTCCTCGAAGTTATCATTTGATGTGAATTATACCCGTTATTCTTATGAATCACGAATTACTCTACCTATTTCAATCACTGAGCTCTTTGGATTGAAAAAACACGATCTGTTAAAGTTGTCATTGAATGGTCAATGTTTCACACTGAAGATCTGTAGCAAGAGAAGAGTTATTATTTCAGGAAAATGTCCTTTAGGTTTATTACCAGGATCTCAAAAAGTAATAACAGTCTCTCTTACAAAAATTGGAAAGAAAGGAAAAATTAAACGCCTCCAAAGACTAGGAAAGAAGCATACCAATCTCAAATCAATCATTCAAACTTTAATTGCTAAGAATTTAATCCCAGAAATTCAGTCTGTGGATCAAATAGAGCCACGTTATACCAATGATGAAAACTCTATTGTTCAACCTGATTTAAGAGTCATTCTGAGAGAGAATAAACTAGCACATGTGGAAATTAAAGCATTTAATTCATTAGCAAGGATAGGTCTAAAATATGAGGGCCAATTCAAAAAATATTATTCCCTAGGACTCCCCTTGATCCTGATAACTACAACATCGATTTCTAATATTGATCCAAGACTGCATAACTATTTCATTAAGATAATTGCTTTCGAACATCTTGAGGAAATTATTAGAAAATCTAACTTACTAGATTTCCAAGTACAACTAGAAAACATTCGGAAGCGAATTCAATGACTTCAAATCTACGTATTTGGTCCAATGAAGAAATAGATGAGAAAAATTTGTGTAATGTCATTAATTTTGTAAAAGAACTAGCTAGTGGGTTCTTAATTAAAACAAAAGAAGAGAAAAACGTCAAATCAATCACAATTTTTCTTGGAAGATTTCCCCTAAGATTCGACAAGCAATTTGATTCTAATGATGATATTAGTAGTTATCATTTTATGGGATCATTTTCTCTCTCTGAAGATGAAGACCCAGTTTATGGAGATGAAATTGGTAGTGAATCTTTCATATTATTATTAGCTCGAGAATTATCAAAGACTCAGAAAATTAACATCTCATTTCATTGCCTTAATCATGGAGTAGAAGAATTTCAGTTTTTTGATGGACAGTTGGTCTTAGCTCTAGGCATCATAACTTCAAAAACTAAGGGTGATACATTTTCTTTCTTTTTTAGATTTAATGGTAAAGAGGATGAAATATTAACAACTCAAGATGTAGTCCTAAAATCAATTGACGAATTGATTCAATTTCAACAAGAACGTCCAGATTTATCAAGAAAATTACAGATTTTGATTGATCTAGTTCATGGTTTGCCCTCAGATGATACTGAAATGGATTTTCTATGGCAAACATGGGAAGTGGAATGAAAATGACAAAATTAGATCTACAAAAGGGTAATTTCATACTATTGTAGTAGAGGGATTAGAAGGAATGGCTCGTCCCAAAAATCGGATGAAGAACCCAAAGTTGTATCATGCACAGCAAATTCGAGAGTCTATAAATACTACATGGCAGGAGACAGCTGTTTCCCAACAACTTCATAAAAATAGCATTAATTTCGTTTGGCAACCACCATTTCTGATCCATGGTCGCGAATTAATTGTTGATTTTCTCGTCAAATCACCTCGAGGTATTCCAGTTGCGATAGAGTGTTCAACTACCTCACAACGCCTTTCCCAATTGCGAAGGGTCGCTGATAAGTTGGATAACAGATTTCGTTTGTTGAAGGATTATTATGCTATTGGAACAATCGCAGTCCTCACCTCTGAGTCAAGCTCAGATTTTCACATAAAAGAGGTGTTACAAGAGTTCCAAAAAACTCTTGCACACACTGATTTAGTCATAATTGAACCAGAACAAATAATTTCTGCTATTGTAGTTACAGGGGAGAAAGTATTCAAAGATTTAGCTAGTAAAAAGGTACCAATGATAGAATCATTTTCAGAGGATGAGATGTATTCATCATCTAGTTTTGTTGTTCAAAAGCGTTCGATATCGGATCTTCAGACATTTTTTAATCGTTCAGGATAATTATATTGAATATTTTTCTTAAATTCGCCTTTAAGTTCATATTGAATGCCTTGATATAGAACAATATTCAATTGTTTTATCTTTTTCACTTTCACAATCAAACCATCAAGATTTTCGAATTTCAATAAAAAAGGACTTAGGAAAACAGAATTCTTCTAAGTCAATTTGAGTAAAATAAGTAAAATTGGATAGGTTTATATAATTAGTCAGAATAGGCACCTTTAGAGATAAGGTGTCAACTGTGCCCAAAGGAATACCGCTTAAAGAACTCGATAGAAGTGTAACAGACGATAAATCAGTCCATGAATTCTTCAAAAAACATTCACAATCGGCATTTACGATAAATATGTTGCTAGAAGAAGGGTTCAGCACTAATGTCCGGAAAGTTGTAAATAGACTTTTGGAAAAAGGATCTCTCCAAAAGAGTTCTGTAAATATTGATGGAAAAAGGTGGGAAGCAGCTTACTATTTAACACAAATATCTTCGAATTTCATTGTAAAGAAAGTTCAAAATAACGACGCAGATCAAAGTGGTTGGAAAATTGTAAACATAGAGGTTAATGGATTCGAGATTGAAACAGAATTTAACTATGATTCTGACGATTGCTTATTTTGGGTGAATTTGACTATCCAACCTGAAACAGATGTGAAAATCCTCTATTGGGATTCTGATGAAAAAATACATTCAGTCCTATTTTCAGAAATAAGTCCAATTTTGAAGGACAAGAATAATTTAACCTTAGAAATTAATCTTGAAGAAGATTTTGATGGTCATTTTGAGATTACTCATTCAGGTAATAGGAAAAAAGAGTCGAAAAGACGTTCACGAATTATTGGAGAAGAATTTACACAATTTGCTGGCCCTATTGGATTTAATTTCGAAGTTAATTCCTCAAAACGTTTTATCCTCATAAAAGCAATAAAATCGAATGAAGATGAAGACGAAGACGATTATGAGGAAGACGAAGACAATTATGAGGAAGAAGAAGATGAAGATGATTATGAGGAAGAGCATATCCAAATTGATTCTATTGGGCTTGGTGAGTGGGATGAGGATGAAGAGGAATTTGAAGAACTAATAGAAAATGGATCGCATATTCTCCTACTTTTTTAATGAGAAAAACTGGGGGGTTATAGAAATGGTCTATGATGTAATAGTAGATGGATCAAATGTAGCAAAAACGGGTGATGGGAAAGCAACCCTACAGCGAATTGTAAATATGATGAAATATTTAGAGAACAATAATGTTAAAGCGTTATTCATTGTGTCTGCAGGGCTCCGGCATGTAGTCGATCAAAAAGCGAAATATGAGAAACTAATCAGGAACGGTGTTCTACATCAAGCTCCTGCAGGTTGTAATGACGATGAGTTTATTATCGAGTATTCTCAAATCTTTAAGGCTAGAATTATTACAAATGATCGTTTTCAGGATTTTAAAGAACTTTTAACTCAAAATAATGTTGAATTGATTCCTTTTATGATGATTGATGGTAAGGTTGTTCTTTCCAAGCGAAATTAATATACTAGAGTTGATCCGATGCCAAAAATTCAGGAAAAGATGTTCTTCCTGAAAAATAACTATAGGAAAGTCTATTGAAGCATTTCTAAGCCTTTTTGAAAAAGCTTCTTATTTTATGATAGTTCGTGACTTAGTTTTC
Organism: Candidatus Hodarchaeota archaeon; assembly: GCA_016839955.1. The sequence goes on from JAEOTI010000522.1 coordinate 5,864, forward strand.
CGAACCCTTCGACGAGAATGGGATAAGAGAGGATAAAATCTATAAAAAGTAATTAATGAAATAATGAGATTGTGATCTGTAAGGACCTACACATAATGTCTGCAAATGCATTATAATAGTGTTTTAAAGAAGAAATAATTCTTCTAATATTCTTAATAGCTTATATTTGAATGAATATAGGGAAAA
>JAEOTI010000079.1 GCA_016839955.1 Candidatus Hodarchaeota archaeon
TTGAAAAAGCTAAAGAATTACTAAATATCGACAATCTAGAAATTGTAGAGGAAAAACCAAGTAAGAATTTCGATCTTCATTTGACCAATAGCTCTAAAATCCGAAGGTTCATTCCATGGGAACCGAGCATCAAATTAGAAGTAACAATTAAAGATATGATTAACGCTTTGCTTTAGAAAAAGTATTTAATGCTGATAATCATCATTTGATTGTAGTGCTTTCAATCCATCAGTGTAAGAAATCCAATGGTTCAAATTGCTATGTTAGGAAAAACTACAAAATGATGTAAAAACTAGCTAGTATTGAGTATGGCTAATATAATTAGAAAACCAGTGATTCGAGATTGAATTTTCTTTGTTTTTTAAATATACTTTGAGAGGAGTTCAGAAAGAATATTCTAAGGGAAAATTCCATAAGGTTAATTAATTGAGTTTGTTGGGATATAATGCCATTCAATCGAATGAGGCTATACAAAATATTATGATCTTTAGGATTTGTAAGGATAACGATATCCAATCCGAAGCAAATAAAAAGTTGGAATTAATTATTCCTATCTCAAAGGTATAAGCTATATTTTAATCCTTCAAACGTGGTTATTATCAAATTAAATACATCGAATTGCTACTTTGGGGTATGATTTGTTTGAATATTAATATCGTAGTGTTTGGAATGGGATACGTGGGTATTCCTTGCGCGGCATTACTCGCTGATGTCGAAGGATTTCATGTTACTGGTGTCCAAAGAAGATCTAAGAGATCAGGATGGAAGATCGATTGTTTAAATAGTGGAAAATCCCCTTTTAAAGGAAACGAGCCTGGTCTAGATGAATTAATCTCCAAAGTTGTAGAAAAGAGAACATTTATTGTGACAGATGACCCATCTGTATGCTCAACAGCCGATTATGCACTAATTGATGTACAAACTCCAACTGATGGAATACATTACCCCCAATATGAATCATTGGTAGATGTAAGCAATCAAATAGGTAATAATATGAAAAAAGGTATAACTGTGATAGTAGAATCGACAGTTGCCCCAGGTACAACAGAAAATATTGTTTTACCTATTTTGGAACGAGAATCTGGGATGAAAGTAGGGAAAGATTTCTATTTGGCTTTTTCTTATGAGAGAGTAATGCCTGGTAAATTGTTGGAGTACATTGTAAATATGCCTCGGGTAGTTGGAGGTTATGACAAAATAAGTGCAGAAAAGGTTTTCTGGCTATATGAGCATATTGTAAAGGAAGATATTTCGATTACTTCCAGTTGTGTTACTGCTGAACTAGCTAAGACCATTGAAAACTCTTATCGCGATGTTAATATTGCCTTCGCGAATGAGATGGCCTTAGTGTGCGAGAGAATGGGAGTAAATATTTTTGAAATAATTAAACTTATCAACGCTCGTCATGATAGACATATGCATTTACCTGGGGCTGGAGTTGGTGGTCACTGTCTTCCAAAAGATCCTTGGTTGTTGAGATATGGTGTTATGAAATATGGATCTCATTTTCACGAACCAGAGTTTATTTCTCTCGGTAGACGAATCAATGATTACATGCCAGTCCACATTGTAGAGTTAATTACTAATGCTTTTATAGAACACCAATTAAAATTTCACAATTCTGTCATTAGCATTCTAGGAATAGCATATTTAGAAAATTCTGATGACACCCGGAATACTCCTGCCAGAACCGTTATTTCGTTGCTGAAAACGCGAAATGCTGAAATCAGACTACATGATCCTTATGTTGAGGAGCTTGACGGAACTCCAGTAGAGAAAGATATCTTTAAGGTAATAAAACAGAGTGATTGTATCGTTATAATTACCAAACATTCTCAGTATTATGAAATTGATCTCCTACATCTGAAAGAGACAATGAAAACACCAATCATTATCGATGGACGTAATGTCTTTATACAAGAAATTGTTAAGAAAATTGGATTCACTTATCTAGGTATTGGTAAGGCAGTTAGGTGATTTTCATCAACAACAGAAATTATCATTATTCAGGCAATTTTTTCTTTGATTTGGATAGTATTCCTAATTCTGACAAGTAATAATCCAATCAAGTCAAAAATAACTATAATAATCTCCCTCCAAAATAAAATAATTATTTCAACCAAAAATATTCACAGATTGAAGATTTGTTTCATAAGTACATTTTCTCTTATTGTTTTATTGGTTCCAATTGTCGTACAAGGTTATGTATGGATACAAAGCTCAAATAATCCTGAAACCTTCCATGAGATAATGGAATATGAATACAATGAGGATTATCAGGCAATTGTAGATCATATCAATCAGATGGGCAGCATCACTGGAGCTATCATCACAATACGAATGCCTGGATTGTCGTTTTTTACCCAACGCCCTGCTCTTGACTTCTGTTACCAAGGAAACTTATTAGGAGAGCAAATTTTTGCTTCACATAACTTAACCAATTTGATTGAGATGTTAAAACATCCTAGTGCTTATTTGCTTCCTCCAGAGTCTAATCAATCCCTATCCTTCAAATTGTCATTTGAATTCATTTTAGTACCAAATATTGGAAATATTAGAAATACTATAATGTATATAGAGAGAATATTTGGTCAAAAGTATTATTCTTTAGATCATTAGAAAACACAACGTACTTTGATTTTTTGCTTAAAAACGATAGATATCAATTATTTAGGATAATATGAAAGAAACAAGATATTTCTCCTCATTTAATTAATGATAATCGATGTTAAAATTGTAATTGTAGGTTATTTGAATAATAATTTGATTTTTAATTAAAAGAAGTTTAAATTGTTTATAGTCCAATCATATGTTTTTTTGAGCCCTTGCTCTATTGTTGTTTCTGGTGTTAAGCCTAAAATGGTCTTTGCAAGCGAAATATCCGCTGGAGCTCGTTTCGCATCGCCTTTTCGCCAATCTTGATAAATTATTTGAATTGGATAGTTTACGATTTTCTCAAGGTGTTTTATTACCTCATTAAGTGAAATTTCTTTTTCATTTGAAATATTTATTGTTTTACCAGTTGCTTTATTTGATTTCATTGCTGCGATGGTTGCTTTTACAGTGTCATCGACAAAAGTGAAATTTCTCCTTTGTGTTCCATCACCATAAACAGTAATCGGTTTTTTTTCAATCAAATTTCGTATGAAAATGGGAATAACCGCTGCGTATTTGAGTGTTGAAGATTGTCTTGGACCATAAACTGCAAAATATCTCAAAATCTTTATTTTAAGCCCAAAGAGATGATAATAGACGTTGCAATAATGTTCTGATGCTAATTTTCCAACAGCATAAGGATGAGCAGGTTTTGTTTCTCCATCCTCTCTTCTTGGGAACTTCTGCGATACTCCGTAAACTGATGAACTTGAAGCGAAAACTACTTTCTCAACATCATATTTTCTGGCAGCTTCTAGAATGTTTAAAGTGCCAGTTAAATTAACTTCATGCGCATTTAAAGGATTTTCGATACTATGTTGAGCTCTATTCATAGCAGCAAGGTGATAGATCTTGGAAGATTTCGCTACCAATTTATTTACAAGCTCTGAATCTAAAATATTACCCTCCACTAAAGTTACAGTTTCTAATGTTTTCAATAGATTTAGGTTATGAATACCTGCAGAGAAATCATCTAGAACTATTAGTTCTTCTCCTTGTTTTGAAAGATTTTCGACAAGGTGGGAACCAATAAAACCAGCACCACCGGAAATCAACGCTTTCACCATATTATTCACACTTTTTCGAATTAAAAAGAGAATTTTTTTAACAATATTCTAATTACTCGAGTTGCGCTTTAAATCACCTCCTATAAAAAAATGTCCTTTCACCTCTTCTCAAGAAGTTACCCCCACTTCTTGATAGATTTGCTCACGGTGGAATTCTTCCGCCCAAGAGGGACATTTCAA
>JAEOTI010000523.1 GCA_016839955.1 Candidatus Hodarchaeota archaeon
ATTAACTAAAACAGGTAAAAAAATTGGTGCTTTTTTTGTAAAAAGGTTGAATCCACTTCCCAAAAATGCAATTACTTCATTTGTAAAGAATTGTTCTCAAATAGCGGTAGTAGAAGCAAATTACTCAGGACAACTTGCTAATCTTCTAAAAATGGTTTGTGGAATAGATTCGTCAAGATATAATTTGTATGGCGGTCTACCCATAACTAGTGAAGAAATCTGTATATTTTGTGAAAAGGAAGGAGGCAATTGAAAATGTCTGATTATAAATTAACCCCTGATGATTTCGCTACACCTTATTTTCCAATCTGGTGCCCTGGCTGTGGAGATTTTGCGGTTTTATACTCAATGAAACGTGTATTAGTCGAATTAAAGAAAATTCCAGAAGAAGTTTTGCTTTTTACTGGAATCGGATGCAGTTCCCGACTTCCAGGGTTTATTAAAACGTATGGGGTGAATGGGGTTCATGGGCGAGCATTACCTGCAGCGATGGGTGCAAAAATCGCCAATCCTGAACTTTTTGTAATTGCAGCGGGAGGAGATGGAGATGGTCTCAGCATAGGTGGAAATCACTTTATTCATGCTTGCCGTCGAAACTTAGACATTCCTTATATATTAATGCAAAATTACATTTATGGATTAACTAAGGGTCAACCTTCTCCCAGTACAAAGACTGGTCATGTAACAAGCGTTTCTCCCTTCGGATCTGTCGAATATCCTATTAATTCAATTGCATTAGCTCTTACTTGTGGCGCAAGCTTTGTAGCAAGAGCATTTGCTGGTGACCCTGAAAGATTAACAGAAATTATGCTCGAAGCTTTTCGACACAATGGTTTTGCTTTTCTTGAAGTTATTAGTCCATGTATTACATATTATGATACTTATCACTATCGAGAACTTGTTGAAGAAATCCCACTGAATCATAACCCTCAAGATTTGGTGAAAGCATATGAATTAGCATTGATTACAGACAAACAACCCTGTGGAATCTTCTATCAGGTGAAGAAACCAACTCTCCTTGATAGATTAAATGAAAATGCTGGGAAGGCCAAAACAATGACTCCAGATCAACTTTGTGAATTATTTACTAGGAGATAAGTCCTATGTACCCAATGCGACCTGCCCTAGAGAAAGAAGTCATTCTCACCAATATGTGTACAGCATGTGGGGGATGTGCTGCAATTTGTCCTGTTCACGCAATTATAGTAGATGAGCACACAGCAAATATAGATCATACATGTATTGGTTGTATATGGTGTGATTATGTCTGTCCAGTGTTAGAGACCTATGATAAAGAAGTTGGTTATTATAAAGAAGTAGTTTCAGCAAAAAGTGACTTTCAGGGACAGGATGGTGGAATCACTCAAAAAATTCTCCATAAACTGTTTGAAATAGGTGAAGTCGATTGTATTGTTGGAGTTGGCCATGATGAGAGGTGGAAACCTCTTCCTATGATAGTAGATAAGAAAGAAGATATTATAAACCTTGCATTATCAAAATATACCTTCACACCACTCCTAGAGACGCTAATAAAAGCTGTTAAAACTGGGTACAAGAAAATTGCCTTAACAGGGGTTGGGTGTCAGGTTTCAAGTGCTGCCTTATTTAGAGAGAATTTTCCAGAGTATGGTAGAACCATGGTGTGTTTAATTGGATTAATTTGTACAAAAACCTTCAAATATGATGATTTTTTTGGTTATTTAAAAGAACAAAACCTCTCAGTAAATGATATTAAAAAAATAGATATTACAAAAGGTAAAATTATTGTCGAAGGATTAAAAGACACTTTCAAGGAGAAAGTTCAGAAATTAGGACATTTATCAAGGACTGGATGTAATTATTGCGAAGACGTTCCTGCTTTTTCAGCTGATATCACCCTCGGTGCTGTAGGAGCTAAGCCAGGATACAATAGTGTTATTATTCGTAGCTATGAAGGACAAAGAATCTGGAACCTTGTGAAGGATTCTGTGACTATTGATGAAATAAATCCAGATCTTATATCTAGATTGCAAATTATGAAACGACGAGAAGTTCGGGACACAATGAGGGCCTGATTAAACATAAAAATGTACTATACAAACCTTGGTGAGTTTATTGTCAAAAATGAGTGAAGAAATGAAAGAGATTGTACTAAATCAGCCATTTTCAGTTGTTGCAACGATCCAAGAGGATAAACTACCTCATCTAATAGTTGTTTCAGATAAATGGATTATAGATGATGAAATATTGGTTTTTGGTCGTTGGCAGATGAAAGAAACAGAGAAAAATCTTGATAAGAACTCAATGGTAATAGTCCTTGGAATTGATCCTGAAAAAAGACGCTCTGTGAAATTTTTTGGGAAAGGGTATTTCGAGAAAAGAAAAAAATTACCTCTTGACAAAAAAGCAGATCGATTTGATGAATTTCTAGTCGTTAATATCAAAAGAATTCAATATGGGCAATGGGGACAAGATACCAACACTGATTTCGCTTTTGACCATACTTGGGAAGAACTTACTTCTAAATGATTTAGTGGGGGCAAAAAATGGAAATTCAGTGCCCGTGTGGTACACCAATAAATTCACCAGGCGATTATCGAATTATTTTCCTAAAAAAAGATCTAAATGAAATAGATATTTTATGTTCGAATCCAGATTGTTATCTTAAAGAACTCGGATTTATTCGTTTCATCTCAGATAATGAAAAAGGGTTATTTTTAGAAAGAGCTAAATTTTACGGACCTTATGTGACCTGGAATGCTACACAACTTGGAAAAGAAAATGCAATAAAAATACTCAGAAACCATTTGATGTCAGTTGTTAGGAATGAAATCGACTGGCAGTGGATATTGGAGGTATCGAACCCTGCCAATCTTGCGTCTTCAAAATCTCACTAGAATTTACCGACTCGGTGACGAAGAGATTATTGCCCTAAATAACGTTTCTCTAGGTGTTGATGATGGTGAATATCTAGTTATTATGGGTCCTTCCGGTTCAGGTAAATCCACGGCCCTTAATTTAATTGGAGGTCTAGATTTTCCATCACATGGAAAAATAATTTACCAAGGACATCCCCTTTCGAAAATGAATGGGTCTCAACTAGCATCATATCGGACATTCGAAGTAGGATATATCTTTCAAGCATTTAACCTAATAGAATCTTTGAATGCCTTTGATAATGTTCGAATACCTTTAATTTTAGCCAATGTTCCCAAAGAACGCCAAAAAAAACGAGTTGAACATCTCTTAGAGATCGTTGGTCTTTCAGATAGAGCTGAACACAAACCTCGAGAACTTTCAGGCGGTCAAAAACAGCGAGTAGCAATTGCAAGGGCGTTAGCAAATAAACCAAGATTACTTTTAGCCGATGAACCAACTGGGAATCTCGATTTACGCACTGGTCTAAAGATTATGAGTTTATTGGACTCTATTAATCAAATGGGAGTAACTGTAGTTAACTGCACTCATGATATACGGTTAATCGACGCAGCTGATCGCATCACTTGGTTAAGGGACGGAAAAGTTGAAACCATTCAAAAGAAAATTTTTGTACAAATAACTTCTGAAGATATTAAAACACCTCTTACAGCTTAGATTATTGGTCAAAATTTGGAGATCTGGAACATGCCCGGTGTAGAGAAAAGAACTGAAGAGTGGAAACCCCTGCGGGAGTTACCAATCACATGGGTCACCCTATCAGAACTAAAACCACATGAACGCCTTAACAATGAAGAATTAAAAGGTTTTATTGAAAGCCTTACTTCCAGTGGAATATTTTGGCTTCCATTACTGATTTCAAAAAATGAAAAAATCATAATTGATGGACATCATCGGTGGAAGGGCCTTTTAGAGTTGGGAGCAGAGAAAGCACCAGCTGTTATGGTTGATTATGCTGATCCTGAAATTGAATTAGGAATCTGGTTTCCTTTACTTTCTAAAGATAAAACTACATTTCTAGAAGCTTTACAAAAGGCTAGTATTACAACAAAAATAGTTAAAGATCGAAATGAAGCAATCAATGAAGTTCATTCTGGAAAAGCCTCTTTTGCTATTGTTGGAAAAGAAAATGAAGAAGCTGTGTTAGTTTATAATAAACCCGAAGCTTGCGATATGCTTGTGAAAATTGAAGGCGAATCAATAGTATATATTGATACGGAATCCGCAGCACTAGCTGAAGTAGACAACGAAGAAGCTAAATTTGCGATAATACGAAAACCTTTATCTAAGGACTCAGTTCGAAGAACTTGCTCTAAGGGAGAAGTTTTTCCTGCAAAATCAACAAGACACATTCTTCCATTTACTTTTCAAAAAATAGATGTTAAAATTAATGAAATAATCCCGAACTTCTCTAACAAGGAGAAATGAAAATTAAAAAAGCTATTATTACTCAAAAAACCAATACTTAAGATGAGGAACATTAATTGTTTGATATAAATCGTGTTCGCGAAGAATTTCCCCCTTTGTCTGTAGTACGAAATGGTAAACCAGTTGTGTATCTAGATTCCGCTTGTATGGCCCTGAAACCAAAATCAGTATTTGAATCTCTCCGGGAATACTATGAAGAACATACAGCATGTGGTGGAAGAAGCCACCATTTCTTTGGATTAACTACAACAAAAAAAGTTGATGAAGCTCGTGAGAAAGTCGCAAACTTCATTAATGCCGATCATCCTGAAGAATGTATCTGGGTTCGAAATACCACTGAAGCGATTAACTTTGTTGCGAATGGAATAAATTACGAAAAAAGAAATGAGGTCATTAGCGAAGATTCAGCACATAATAGTAATCTAATCCCTTGGATGCGGCTTCAAGAGAATGGTAAAATCAAGCATCATCTTCTTGATATTAAACTAGATGGAAAGTTAGATCTCGAGGAGATCTCTGCTCTTCTATCTAATAAAACAAAAATAGTTAGCTTGTGCCATATGAGTAATGTTCTCGGAATGTCTATCCCTGACAAAGAAATAATTAACATGGCACACGATGCTGGAGCATTAGTTCTCTTAGATGCGGCTCAAACATTCCCACACCATAAGATTGATGTAAAAGACCTTGATGTCGATTTTCTCGCAGTTTCAATGCACAAAGCATGTGGTCCCACTGGAGTAGGAGTTTTATATGGGAAACTGGAGTTGTTAGAAACCTTAGAACAAACATTAGTAGGAGGAGAGACTGTAAAAGATGTTTTTCGTGATAAAGTGATATACTCCCCCCCACCTCACCGTTTTGAGGCTGGTCTTCAAAATTACGCGGGGATAATTGCATCAGGAGCTGCTGTTGATTTTCTAAATAATTTGGGTATGGAATCCATTGGTAATCATGAAAAAAAGCTTTCACAAAGACTTATTAACGGGATAAATGATTTAGATTTTCCATTTCTTAAATTATTAGGTTCTAACAATCATAATGAAAGGTGTCCATTAGCAGCACTTTATTTGGGAGATATAAACCCACATGAGATTTCAATGCTTCTTGAAGAAAACGCTAATTTGTTTTTAAGAGCAGGATTCCATTGTACGCATGCTTATCATCATAAACACGGTTTTGAAAACGGTACCATTAGGCCATCCTTTTATATATATAATACAGAAGAAGAAGTAGACCTATTTTTAAAAGAACTGGAGGAAATACTTACTGCCTTGGCTTAGATCATTAAGTCACAGATCAAAATCAAAAATAAGATATTTTCTTATTTTTAGTTTCCTCTTTTTTATTGGTACGCCTTTTTTTCTGTCTACGTTTCATTCTAATAGTATTGATAACTTTGATGCTTGGCCCTTCGACGCTATTCATCTCTCAGGAGCTCATAAGATAACGAAAGGGAATGAAAATATCACTGTAGCAGTGATTGATAATGGAATTAACTTCTCACATCCTGCATTAAATGGTAAGCAGTGGAATAACATCAATGAAATCCCCAACAATGGACTAGATGATGATACTAATGGTTATATTGACGATGTAACTGGTTGGGACTATATTAATAACGATTCCTTGCCGGAAGCTATCCCTGACGGAAAAGATAACAATGAAAATGGTCAAATCGATGAATCATTATGGCATGGAACCTTTATAGCTGGTTTAATTTCTGGAGATGACACCTCAACTGGCTTTATAGGTGTAGCTCCTAATTGTAAGATCATGACACTTCGGGTTCTTGATTCGGATGCATCCTTCAACTCCTCTATGTGGGACTCAATACTTGATGCAATTGATTATGCAATTGATAATGGAGCAAATGTCGTCTCTTTCAGTATAAAATTTAATAATTTTCCCCCTTCAACATTCTATGATGCCTTGAAAAGGTGTGAGTTAGCAAACGTCCCTTTTATAGGAGTAGCTGGGAATGATGGCGATGAAATTAGTTTTCCTGGTCGTTATGACGAAGTAATTTGTGTTGGCGCCACTACAATAGCATCTACACGTGCATCATTTTCAAATTTCGGACCAGAACTTGATTTAGTCGCACCAGGTAGATACATTACTTCTTGTAAGCATGATGGAACATATCATATTGGTTCAGGAACATCATATGCCGTTCCTCTTGTTTCAGGAACTATTGCTCTTATGCTTTCAATAAATTCAAGTTTAAGTTATGAAGATGTTGACACCATTTTGAAAGATACTGTAAACGACATAGGTCCAACTGGACGAGATGATGAGTATGGTTATGGATTACTTGATACAGAAAATGCAATTCGAAAGGTTAAAGGGCTTCCCTTAAGAAACGAAAACGCAGAAACTAATTCAACGATTTTATATCTTCTTATAGTTATTACTACTTTATCATTATGCGCAATAACTCTTATTTTTTCGAGGAGGAAGAACTAGAATATGAAAAATGATTATTTTTCAAAATTGTCGGAACTATGTGAATTACCTGCTCCAACAGGAAAAGAAACTAAAGTTCTGCAATTTATATCATCAGTTTTATCTAATTACATGGAAGTGTCAAGTGATCAAGTTGGAAATGTTGTTGGGGAACTTCCCGGACGCTCTAAAAAGAAACAAGTTGTAATAGTTGCCCATGCAGACGAGATTGGTTATGTAATTCGTTCGATTGATCCAAATGGTTTTCTTCACTTATCATTTAACACTGGTGCAACAGTTCCTGATACTCGTTTTCTTCCAGGAGAACGTCTCCGGGTCTTAACTGATACTGACAGAGAAATAATCGGAATAGTAGGGCTGACGAGTGGACATTTAGCTGGAAAAAAAGGCAAAAAAGAACTGCTTACTCTTCCTTCATTATATTTAGATGTTGGGGCAAACTCCACAAAAGAAATCCAGGAAGATTATGAAATACAAATTGGAAATCCTGCTGTTTTTGAAAGAAAAACCGAATTCTTGGGAAAGAATAATCACCTTGTAATGGGAAAGGCGATGGATGATCGTACAGGGATATTGGTTCTTTTAGAGATAGCAAAACGGATGGCAGAATATGAAAATCATGAAAGACCAACTCTCAAATTTATTTTTACAATTCAAGAAGAAATAGGAGTTAAAGGGGCGCCCTCAAGTGCATTACAGTTACGAGATACAAAAGCTCAAACTCAAGTTATTGCTCTAGATGTTGGTCCTGTCGGAGATACTCCGGGGGCGAAAGATCTAGCTACTCCAAAATTAAACCAAGGTCCGATAATAGTTTTTAAAGACTCAGAAATGCATTATGATAGAAAAATTATCCACAATTTATTAGAAATCAGTGAGAAAAAAGAAATTCCAACTCAAAGAAGCGTCTATGCTAATTATGGCTCAGATGCATTGGGTTTTCTTACAACTGGATTTCCAAGTGCTTTAGTTGCAGTTCCTTGTAGATATACTCATACGCCATTTGAAACGATTAGTATTCGAGATTTACAGGATGTAATTGAGTTAGTTTTTGGTTTTATAAAACAACAATGACGAAAATCAAGATGATAATAAAAATTTCCAGCTTCATTCTTTTAAGTTAGAAATATTAAAGAAAATTTTTTATCTAGAGAGGATAATTAGTAAATCTCAAGTGTGTTAATAATATATCATGAATTAACACTATTATGGAACATTCGAAAAAATCTACAAAGAACAAAAAACTGAGGAAATTAAGATGAGATCCTATATTAAACTCTTCGGCCCTAAAATTGATCAAGCCCTTACTGAATTGGAGAAATTAACAGAAGAACTATCACATATAGATGATGGTAGAACTATAGGCATAATGCAAGAAGAAAAAAAAGGATTTCTTTCTAGATTATTGAAGGGTGATGAGGATAAAAGAGGCTTAATTGGCGAATATGACTATGAAATCATTTGGGCTGAGGAACCAACAGTAAATAAGTTATTAGAATTCATCAAGAAAATTGATGATATAATGGAGAGTATTGGAGCCCGATATAGCATAAATTCTGTTCCAGAGAAATTTGATGATATGAAAAAGGAACAAGAGGACGATGTTGTTAGCTATATCAATTTTATTGGTCCATCTATCACTAAGGCTTTAGGTGCTGTTCATGAAGTTGTTCTCAATATGCCTCAGACTAAGGATCTTGAAGAAGTAATGGCTGGAGAAATTACAATCGGAGAATATGATTATGCCTTTGGATGGGGGTATTATCCTAGCGTAGACCAAATTCGAAAGATTATTAGCGCCATTGATGAAGCCATAGGTCCAACTGGTGCTCTATACACAATTACTACTAAAAGTCGAAAAGAAACTCGGCCAATTACTTCAGAAGACAAACGAAAAACTCGTCAAGTCGCAGCGAGACATAAATTCAAGAAAGACTATCAAGAAGTTGTCGGGCAGTTCCGATAGAGACAATTCATTAATTCATTTGTTTCAGAAGACTCTCTAGAGAATTTATTATCTCCTCCTGTAATTCTTCTAAACGTTGTCTCGTTTTAGCTTGAAATCTTGTCTCAATGGCCGCTTCAGTATTTTTTGCTCTTACTAAGGCGAAAGCATCTCCAAAATCGAGTCTTAAACCATCAATGGTTGTAGATTTTCCTCCCAAATGTGCGATTTTCTTCTTCAATTCTTCAACACATTGATGTTTAATTGAGTCTGATACGACAATTTTTTGAGTTGGAGTTTCTTCCATTACAGGAAATTCCTGGCGTAACTTTGAAAGTGGTTTTTTCAATATTAAAGGAATTTCCAAAGCTTTGGTTAATGCGAAAAGCGCATCATCAAAGAAGTAATTTTCTGCAAAGTAATAATGCCCTGTTAACTCCCCTGCGAAGTGTGCCTTAGGATACAAGCGGATGAGCTCAGCCATTACATAAGAATGCCCAGACTTACAGAAAGCAATTTCTCCTCCCCGAGAAGAAATATATTCATCTGCTCCAAGCCCAGTTCTGACCTCATGTAAAATTGTAGAACCAGGATGTTTCTGAAGTATTTGTTCTGCTAACCATGCAGTCAACATGTCATTTGGTACCGGAACACCGTGATCATCAAACATACGTAATCGATCACCGTCTCCATCAATCGCAAAACCAATATTTGCCCCTGAATCGAGAATGCTTTCAGCAACAACTTCTTCGACCTCTGAAAGAAAAACATCAGGTTCATGAGCAGGAAAGTTTCCATCAGGTATTTCGTTTAATATTTCAAAATTAAGATCCAAGCTTTGAAGGATTTTTCTAACCGCTGGTCCACTTGCACCATTCGCACAATCAACAACAATTCGAAGGTTATTCTTAATTCCATTTTTTGAAATAACATGGTTGACATAATCATTTACATATTGGACAGTTTTGCTAGAACCACTAGTTCTTTTCGGATCTCTTCGACTTTCATTTAGTAATCTGTCCCGAAGGTCCTTTATTCCTTCTTCCCAAGTCAGGCAAATAGCTTTCTCACGCATTAATTTTGCTCCGTTCCAATCTTTAGGGTTATGGGATGAAGTTATCATTATTGCCCCATCAATCTTCTCGTTACATACGTAGTAGTAACAAACGGGCGATGGAACCATCCCCAATCGATGAACATTAGCCCCTATAGATTCTAATCCCGAACAAGCTTTTTGTTCAAATTCGGGACCTGTTAGTCGTGCATCATAGGCAATAGCTATCTTAGCACCTTCAGGGAAGTCTAATCCAAATTCTTGAGCAATTTTATAGAAATCATTCGAATTAAAATCGTCTGGTACTTTTCCCCTAAGATCATAACGACGAAAAACAGATGATTGCATTATTTTTAGTTCCTTGAGGAAAATGTGATTTTTTTTAGATTTAACAGGCTTCTTGACTAAGTAAATTATTAATTTCTTTGAATTTTGTTCTTTTGGTTATTAAACAAGAATGTCTCGAAGACAACAAAACTGGTTATTAGCACAAATGAAATAATTAATTTTCAAATTGTAACCCCTAGGGGATAAATATGCAAATATCTAAGCGATCCAAAGAAATTCGATATGCAATTAGAGATATTGTTCTTGAAGCAAAGAAAGTAGAAGCAACAGGAAAAGAAGTCTTACGCTGTAATATAGGCGATCCTACTAAATTTGATTTCGCTCCTCCTCAAACGCTCACTGATGCATTAGGCGAGGCTGTGAAGGAAAAAGCTTCGAACTCTGGTTATGCTGACTCCCAAGGAGTACTTGAATTACGAGAAGAAATTTCAATATTAGAGAAGAAAAAAGGAATTGATCATCCCCCTGAAAATATCATAATTACTCAAGGTGTCTCGGAAGGGATTGCCTTCTTAACTGGTTCTATCGAACCCGGGGATGAAATACTTATTCCAGGGCCGCATTATCCCACCTATACAGGCTATTCTAAGTTCATGGATGTATTTCCAAGGGAGTACCGTTGTGATGAAGAAAATGCCTGGCAAATTGACCTTGAAGACCTAGAAAAAAAGATAAACGAAAAAACACAAGCAATTGTTGTAATCAACCCTAACAACCCAACAGGAACAGTATTTACGGAGAAAACGCTTAAAAAAGTCGTAAACATAGCTGGGCAGCATAATTTAACAATTGTTTCCGATGAAATTTACGATCTCCTTTGTTATTCCTCTGAAACTAAAAAAATTGTCCCTATGGCAAAAATCGCCAATGAAATCCCAGTATTAACCTTTAATGGAATATCCAAAACACTTGTTGCTCCAGGGTGGCGTGTTGGTTGGGCTATGATGCATGATCCGGAAGAGAAAGTGACTGAATTCTGGGATGTCATTAACAAGCAGTCGAGAATTCGTCTCTCGGGTTCTAGTCCAGAACAAGTAGCTGTTAGTATGATTCTAAACAAACCTGAAACTTGGGAGCACCTTGACGAAATGCGAACAAAATTAATTCGTAGACGCGATTTAATTGTAAAACGAATGAATGAAATTGAAGGTGTTTCAATAACTTCTCCCGAAGGAGCTTTCTACGCTTTTCCAAAAATAACTCATCCTAAATGGAAAAAGGACGATTGGGCTTTTGCTTTAGAACTATTACGATCAAAATACACCCTAGTGGTTCCTGGATCTGGGTTTGGGAAAGAATTCGGGGACGGTCACTTTCGATTAGTTTTTCTTCCTCAAGATGAAGTATTAAGTGCAGCTATGGATTCTTTAGAGGATTTCTTTAAAGAATCTTAGATCTTTGGATAATTTCACTCCCTTTAACCACTGCCCAAGCTGCCGTTATCCATTCCTCTGGTGTTTCAAATACTGGAACACCAGTTGTTTCTGTTAGTTTGTTACTCATCTTCCTAGTGAAAGGACCACCTAAAGCTCCGCAAATTATCGGTTTTTTTTGATTTACTTTCCTTAAAGTTTTCTGAAGAGATAATGATTCTAAATTTAACGGTGTATCTTGCATTACAAACCAAGGCATAATTAAGTCAACGTTTTCATTACTTAAAACTTCAATTACGAATTGATAATCTTTAGCAGTTGCAGACCCTGTAAGATCGATTGGATTTCTTGTGAGATAGAAGGATGGCAATCCATTAGATAATTTTTCTATTGTTTTTTCCAGAAGTTCCGTGATTTCTAATTTCTTTTCAACCGCTAAATCAATTGCTGATACCATAGGACCTGCACCGTTACTTAAGAGTGCGATCCTTTTTCCTTTAGCATAACAATTTAACAAAGTAAGAGTGCGAATTGCTGAGAAAAATTGACGATAAGAGTTCGTAATTATTGCACCTGCTTGATTTAAAGCACCTTCAAATACTTTCCATGACCCACCAAGCCATCCAGTATGTGAAATTGATGCTTGAGAACCTTGAGACGATCTCCCACTTTTTAGGACGACAACAGGGGTATTAACTTCTTCAATTGCCTTGATAAGTTCTCTTCCTTTTTCCAATCCTTCGATATATAGTCCAATGACTTTATCGCCTTTAAATGTTCTAATTAATTCAAATTCACTAACATCTACTCTATTACCATAAGATACAAACCTAGAAACACCTATTTGAGATTCAGCTGCATATTCTAGAAAAGCACACCCAACTGTTCCTGATTGTGTTAAGAAGCTCATAGTTTTTTCTTGCGGGGAAGGTCGGAGCATTCTTTCACGACTTTGAAAAAAAGTGTCTAAGCCTGATTCAATTGAAAAAATTCCGATACAATTGGGACCAATAATCCTGATATTGAACTTTCGAGCCAGTACACGAATCCTTTCTTCAAGATTTATTCGGTCCTCAGTCTGTTGTTCTCTTCCACCTCCTGAAACGATAATCATTGCTTTTGTATTCTTTTCTGCAGCTTCTTCTAGGGTTTTAGGGACAAATACTAAATCGATGGCATACACTATTAGGTCAATATCAAGTACCGGGATTGCTTGAAGTGAAGGATAAGTTTGAAGACCTAATATTTCAGGGCATCGAGGATTTATTGCAAATACTTGCCCATCATACTGACTTTCTATTATGGAGCGAAATACTTCATAACCAATTTTACCTGGTTTTTGAGAAACTCCAATAACAACGACGTTTTTCGGACTAAAGAAAACTTCTAAATTATCTTTCAACCTCTAACTCATCCTTTGTATTTTCAAACCTGTTTATAGGTCATATTCTTTTACTACTTTAGTTAAATGTCGTGGAAGGCCTTCAACATGGGATATATGCAAAGATCGTAAGATTTTCCAGTATCTATCTTGTATTTGGAATCCCGCTCTCTGAAGATTTACCTTCCATTGTTTAAGAAGTTCTTCACCTGCTTTATCAGTATCAAATAAAAGAATGACAATTTTTTTTTCTACCTTAAGAGAATTTACTTGGTTTTTTAACTTTTTATTGATACAAACTGCTTTAATACCTAATTGGGCTAAAGCATCAACATCTTTTCGGCCTTCTACAACTATTGCCACTGAAGAATCTTCTGATTCCTCACGTAATCGTTCACACAATCTTTCTAATTTCAGTTCACTTCTATTTGCTTTCCTAAGCAAATAGAATCCCTTCTTCTCACTTATTTATTCCAGATCCCCTTCTTCTCACTTATTTATTCCAAAGTAAGAAATGATTTGAATCAATATCTAAAACTACACATGATTATGTTGAGCGTTGTAAAAAAGAAGAAGAAAGCAAAGAAAGTTCCCAGGGCTTGTAAAAACCATTCAGAGGTTTCTGGGATTCAGAGATGCGAAAGATGTGGCCTATGGCTTTGTAAAGAATGTATTGAGGAAGTATGGCATCAAGCGTTCCTAAAAGAGTTTATTGGAGAAAAAAGAAAATTTGAAAAGGAGATCCTATGTAGCGATTGTGCTAAACGAGTATCTCGCTATCGAGTTTTGTTAGCTTTTTTCTTTCTTGTAGTTGTATTAGTTGCAATGTTTGGAGCTTTGTTGTTTTAAAAAAGGGGAAAGAAGAAAAAAGAGAAGTTAACCACCAAAGGTTTCTTCAAATTCCTTTTCAAGTTCCTTGAGTCTATTATCCTTTTCTTCAACTGTCTTTTCTAATTCTGCAACTTTTGTTTTGAGCCCTTCAGCTTCTGCAATAACAGCTTCTTTTTCTTTTTCTTTTTGTTCTAATTCATTTTCAGCAGAAGTTAGCTTTTCTTGGGCTTCTGTTGGACCTAAACTTGCTGCTTCTTCAAGTTTCTTTTCTAGCTCTTGGATTTTCGCATCTTTATCAGCAAGTTGAGATTTGAGTTCTGAAATTCTTCTCTCAAGTTCTTGAATTTTGGCATCCTTTTCCTCAATAGATTTACTCTTCTGTGTGACAAGAGGTTCTAATTCGCTAATTTTACTACCTTTCACGGAAAGCTGGCCTTCAAGCTCCTTAATTTTACTTTCCTTTTCTGCGATTTGAGGTTCAAATTCAGTTAGTTTAGTCTGTTTTTCAGTTAACTGTGATTCTAAATCTTGAATTTTGGTATCTTTTTCTGAAACTGTTGCCCTCAACTTTTTTGTTTTTTCTAATTCAGCTTTTAATTCTTCTTCTGCAGCACCAAGTGCTTCTTGATATTCACTAGAGTGTTTTTTCAGTCTTTCTAGCTCTTCATGTAGGTTAGATAGATCTGCTTCCATTTGTTCGATTTCTGAAAGTGTTGGACGTTTCTTTGGTGGTGCAACATCTGAAACGAGGCCCTCGCTATCAACTGGACCTGCTGAGCAGTTAGGACAAGGCAATCTTACATAATATGATCCGCATTTCTCACAAATAGGCATTAGAGAGATCTCCGATATTTTTAAACGTGAGGAATCTTTACACTTAATTTTGAAACTGCATAATTTTGTAATTCTTGTATTTCTGATTCCTCTTATTATTTTTCTGACGAGAAATTGTATATTGTCTGTTGGATTAAATTGTTATCGGAACGAACGAAAATCGGTTAGTTCGGTTTGAATTAAAGATGTTTTTCATTCTAGACCTAAGAAATCAAAAAATTGACTTACTAATAGATTTTATAGATTAATGAAAAAAAAATTTCTTAATGTTTACATGTTTGCAACAATATTAAGCCATTTCTTTTATTCTACCAACCATTTGGTAATATTAAATGTTGATTGCTTGAAAGTGGATTAATTTTCAAACTAGAAAACTAGTAAAATATTTCATCAGAAGACGTTCCGCTTTCCTCAAATGTTCATGTACAGTTGCTTTCTTTAATCCTAACTCTTTTCCAATTTCGGACATTGTAACAGTCCGCGGAATATTATAATATCCTAACCTATACGCTGTAAGTAATGTTTGACGTTGTCGCTTCGTTAGTTCTTGGGCTACATTTGAAGTTAGTAAAACCCGGTTGGAAACACTAGATGATAAACTCCTAATTGATACTACTTCTGCTTCTCCGCTTCTTCTTAAATCACATAAAAGGGATTCAAGGTTTTTTTCATTGGTTACAAGTATATGGTATCGCCTTCGTCCTTTCTCTGTAATAATTGCATGTGGGAGAAGATAATGACAGTCGTATTTCTGTAAAAGAGGATGAACACATCCAATATCACACTTACATCGAGTCTCAACAAGAATAGACGTTTCAAGATCAGTTTTTTGGAGTTTTTGGATTCCAATTAAACTTGGATGGTTTATACATGAATCAAACGCTTCTAAAAGCATTTCAGGGTTTTTTAAAACCCATTTTGATAATCCAAGAACAGATTGTACACTAATAACTTCCATCCGGAGATCAGGAAACCTCTCTGAGACTTCTTGAGCCCAACAACCGCTGCTACGACGATCAAACACAACTTCAAACAATCTCAATAACCATACATGTCTGGGAGAATTGAAAATAAAACTTGTTTGATAGATAAAAAAAACAGAAAAAATCCTAGAATTATAATTGGATACTTAAAATTGAGGGTTTAATTTGATCAAAACTATCATTGGTGCTCAATGGGGAGATGAAGGAAAAGGAAAAATCGTTGATTATCTTAGTCAGGACGCGGATATTGTAGCAAGGTTCCAGGGAGGAAATAATGCAGGTCATACAATCGTTGTTGATGGTACTACATTCAAACTTCATCTTTTACCTTCAGGTATTGTTTCAGGAAAGCTTGGAATTCTTGGTAATGGAATGGTTATTGATCCCTGGGTTCTACTTGATGAAATTAACACTCTCAAAAGGGTTGGAATAGATCCGAAATTCGTCATAAGTGGAAAAGCTCATTTTATATTACCACCACATATTGAACGTGATTTAAAACAAGAAAAAAAACGAGGGAACAAAAATATTGGGACTACAGGGCGAGGAATTGGCCCAACATATTCTGATAAGGCAGCAAGATATGGTTTGCGTTTTGAATCATTGATGGTGTCTGATGATATTCTCATTGAAGAAATAAGAACATTCCTTAACAACACTAGTCAATTATCGCAAGGCACAGAAAGTAATGATGATAAAACCACAAAATTATTTGAAAAAATTGTAGCATTGAGACCTTATCTAAGTGACAAAATCAAGAATGTAACCTCAATAATTCAAGAGTCATTAAATGAAGGTAAAAAGATAATCATTGAAGGTGCTCAAGGCACCCTTTTGGATTTGGATCATGGTACCTATCCTTTCTGCACCTCATCTAATACTATAGCTCCAGCAGCCTGTGTAGGTTTAGGAATTCCTGCTAGAATGATCACTCAGGTTTGTGGAATAATAAAAGCCTATACTACTAGAGTCGGTACGGGACCGTTTCCTACAGAGCAAAAGAATGAAATTGGAGAGTATTTAGTGAATAAAGGAAAAGAATTTGGAACTACTACTGGAAGACGACGGAGATGTGGTTGGTTGGATCTGGTTGCATTAAAATACGCTCATGAGTTGAATGGGTTTACAGAAATCACAATTACTAAATTAGATGTCTTATCTGGATTACCAGAACTCAAAATTTGTGTTAATTATACATTAAATGGTAAAATCTTGAAAGATTATCCAACTAGCTACCAAATACTTGAAAAATGTCTTCCTCTTTTTGAAGAATTTCAACCTTGGAAAGATTTTGAAGATGAGGATTGGAAACCAATAATTAATGGAGGATTCTCTAAATTTCCCACTGAAATTAAAAAGTACTTAAACTTCATTTCAGACTCATTACAAACTCCAATTAACTTAGTATCAATTGGGCCGGGGAGATTGAGGACAGTAAAAGTCTCTTGAAGGTTTTTTATTTTCAAAAACCTAAGTAATAAGTCGATATAGTAATAAAGATTGCCATTGCTATTAAACCTCCCCAAATTGACCCATTCCATTGTAGGATTTTCTTTCCATCGAGATTCCAAAATGGAAGAAGGTTAAATATTGCCAAAATACCGTTTAATACAGCAATAATTCTAAATGTAATGGCAATGATAGAAGAACCAAAGGGGACAGAAAGAAGAAGGAAGAGCGAACCAAAAAAAATATTAACACTGGGTCCAGCTGCAGAAATCTTTCCGTTTGTGCGATTATCTACAAAACCTTGGATAAGGACAAAACCAGGAGCCGCAATTGCTGGTAAACCTACTGCTAATGCAAAGAAAATCATGACTACTGTAAGATACAAACCTTGTCGCCATAAAACAAAACGAGCTGACATTCCTGCACCTTTTGCAAATTGGCGATGTGCTATTTCATGACAAACAAATGCAGTAAAGGATGCTAGTAGTGCCCCACTTATTGCAAGAAGTAGATTCAACCAGGTAAAACCTTCAACAAGAAGAACTCTATTGTAGAATATTCCAAATACAAATAATGCTATAAGCGCCATACCTAGAAGAAGATCCCGAAATTCACTTCCTAAAGTAACAACGTCCATGCCTGGGGGCGGAATAAAACCATCTCTTGGTCGAGCTCTTTGGGTGTATAATGTACTTGGATCCCCTCTTATATCAAAAACGATTGTCCCTGAGTTTGATCTAGTTGCATAAGGTTTCCACATGCCTGGAGTGCCACGCATTTGGTCCATTACTTTACAATCATGATTTTCAGGCAATCTATGGCGAGAACAGAAGGTTTTTTTACAATAATGACATTGAAAAGGCATTAATTCTTGTTTCCCACAAATAAAACATCCAGAAGATTTACTTTGTGTGGTAGAAGGAATTTTATTCCCACATCCACCACAGAAGTTAGTATTTGCAGGAATTTTTTCACCACAATAAGGACAAAATCTCATTTTTTTAGCCACTTAGATTTTTTTTAGCTGAGTGCAAGCATTTGTTCGATAGCTTTTCGAGCACGGCTCGCTATTTCTTCTTCTACTTCTACACGGGGATTTAATTCACATAAAGACTCAAAGACATTATAAAGTGTGTTTTTTTTCTGTTCTATACATATAGCATCTAAAAGAGCCGGAATAAAGGTTTTTTGAGGAAATGTTTGTTTTAATCTGTCAACCATTCCAATTTCTGTCACAATGATAAAGGAATTGGAATCGGACCTTTCTGAAAAAGACATCATTCCCGAAGTTGAACAAATTTCATCTGCTAATTCTTGAACATCAGGGTTACATTCTGGATGGACCAAAATCATTGCTTCAGGATATTCTTTTTTTAATAATAAAATATTTGACGATGAATATTTTCGATGAACATAACAATAACCATCTGCAGGCATCGGAATTATATTTTTATCAGTAAATTTAGCTGCATGTAAAGCAAGATTTCGATCGGGGCCAAATAAGATCGTATCTGAATCTAACTTTGGAATGATTTTGTGTGCGTTAGCAGAAGTAACACAAACATCTGCCAGAGCCTTAATTTCCGCTAGTGTATTTACATAGACAACAGAAGTCGCTCTAGGATATTTTTCTTGCCATTTTTCCATTTCTTTTGCTGGTAAATGATTTGCCATTGGACATCGGGCTTTAAGATCAGGAACAATTACTACTGAATTGGGGTTCAAAATAGCAGCAGTTTCAGCCATAAAAATTGCCCCACAAAATAAAATATATTCAGAATTTAATCGTGATGCAGTTTGAGCTAAATAGAGAGAATCTCCAATATAATCAGCTAATTTTTGAATCTCAGGTGATTGGTAATTGTGAACTAGAATTAAGCAATTCAGTTCTTGTTTCATAGTTTTAATTTGCGATATAAGATTGGAAGTCATGATGATACTGTCTCGAGCCAATGGATTTGAGTTTTTTTTCGATATGTTAATAAAAATAAAAGGCAATCAACCTAAAAAAGACATTTTGGTAACTTTATTTAAATTCTTGTATCACACCAAATTATTAATTCAAGATAAGTTAATATTATAGGTTTTTTTTTTGTTTAGTATAGATAAAGAGGTTTTTATCGGATTTTATTCACATTTTTTCAGAATTTTTTCTTCTTAAAAGAAATTTCTTTTGAAAGCAATAAAAATAATGTCTATTCTTCTTTTTTTATAATCTCAGTTGGTTTTTTATTACAAACAGTCTTATCAAATTGATTTATCCAAGTATATCTTGAACCTACCACAAAATAAATATTAAGATCTAGAACTTCAAACCATTAGAATTTTTATAATCTACATCCTAAATTTGATTCTGTATTGGAACGAATTAGAGATGAGCGAAAAAGAAGTAGGAATAGCCTATAACGACCAGGAAACTGTTCTCCTACATGCAAGAGAAAAATGGATTTCAGGCTACTGTGATGAAGCTCAAGAAATATTGATGGAATTATTACGGAAGAGTCAATCACAAAATTTGCGAATTCGTGCTCGTAATGAACTAGGACGCGCTGCTTTGGAACTTGGTGATACTTCAGGAGCATTAAAGCATCATCAATTAGCTTATGATTTAGCTGAGGACCTATCAAATGTAGAACAGAAAGCTTGGGCTCTTTCTGGCCTTGCTAGAGTATTTTTTCGACAAGGAGATCTTGAAAAAACCTTAAAATTGGCAACTGATGCGTTTGATCTATTTCAAACAGTTGAAGATGTAGATTTAGGAATTTATGAAGTAAAAAATTCACTTGCGCTTCATGATTTAATAACGGGAGATATTGAAAGAAGCTTAGCAACATTTGAAGATATTGTAAAAGTTCTGGAGAGCAAAGATAATCTTAGTAATTTTGGAAAAATAGCACTCATCCAAGCTTATTTAGGCCTTTCTAATATTTATGCCAGCGATGGTGATTATAAAAAATCCTTACAGCAATGTAGGGATTGTTATGAACTTGCTAC
Source organism: Candidatus Hodarchaeota archaeon (assembly GCA_016839955.1). The sequence goes on from JAEOTI010000523.1 coordinate 20,003, forward strand.
CAGTCTTACTTCTCAAGGTTACCGTAGAGTTATGGCATTATGTAATAATAATATTGGAGAAGCTTACAGGCTTCAAGGTGATTATAAAAAAGCTTTAGATCACTATAATCAAGCTCTCAAGATAAATGAAGAATTAAACCTTGAACACGATAACGCAACACTTTTTCTTAATCTTGGTCTTGTCTATTCAATACGAGGAGAGTTTTCTCTTGCTTCTGAATCATTTAAAAAGAGTATTGACTTAGTTAGAAGAACTGGGCAAGATAATGATCTTGCTGTTACCCTAGGTGATATGGCTGCCTTTGAACATTTAAGAGGCAATTTTAAAAACGCAAAACAATTATTTGAAGAATCCGTTGCTCTTTATCAAAAAGTTGGCTCAGAAGAAGAACTTGTTGAAAAACTCTGTAGGTTTTCTGGAACACTTGTGGAATTAGGGGAATTAGAAAAGGCTAAAAAATTAGTGTTGGATGCGAAACAGCTAGCAGACAAGCATCAATCCAGATATGAACTAGCCTTCTGTCATTATCAAAGAGGCGTTCTTGAAGAAATGCAAGAGAATTTTGGGATTGCAAAAGAGCTTTTTTCAGATGCTTTGAAAGAAGCAGATTCAATAGGCATGTTTAGCCTATCTATTGATAGTTGTCTTAACCTTGCTCAACTTGCGATGAGAAAATATCGCCTTACGTTAGATTTAAAATCGTTTCAAATAGCAATGGACTTTGTAGAGAGAGCTAAAAAACTCGCGGAACGCGAGAGTCTGTATCCTATTGTTGTTGATACTAAAATTATTCTTAGTGCTCTCTATTTAGCTAAACTTGATTATTCAAAGTCTTTGGAAGCTATAGATGAGGCAATTTACTTAAGTGAAGAAAATAATTTAAATTTGCATATTAAACGAGCTTTAACTCAAAAAACTGCTCTAGAAGAGAGAAAAAGATCGCTTAATACAGAGATAATACAACCAGAATCAGCTCGAGATTTTGCAGCAGAGACAGCTCAAAGATATATGATGCTTGCTGTACGAAGAACTAGAACTCCAGAAATGCCTGATTTAGACCCTCAACAGTTATTCATCACAGTCATCGAATATGGTGAATTTGGTCCTAATGTGTTAATTTCTCAGGCACTGCCATTTTCAGGTATTGAACAAGAAGAGTTATTTCTGAAAATGGGTATTTTTTATTCTGCGGGGATTGCTCAAGGAAATCTCCAACATGAAGGGCTTTACGGTCCTCTACCCCTAACTGCTCAGTATTCTGCATTAATCTTTGCTACTTCTATACCGGATCAAAAAAGATCGACATCAGCTTCAAATGGAATGTGTTACACATTATCTTGTTTAGGATACCCTAGTACTTTTGAACCCTATTTTATTAACAGAGAAGATCTTGAGAGAGCATTTAAGAATAATTTAGATGACTTAGATGATATCTCCTTGATTAATGAAGATGTTCTTAATAGGATCCTAAATGATGTTATGAAAAACTCTCTGATCTCATAAGGAATATGCTCACCATTGAAGTACTTTAAAGCAACATTGGAGGTAATACGTGCAGAAATGTGCGTTGCAGCATCTATTGCAGCATTGACAGGGATAATTATTGCATCCAAATTAGAAGATAACAAATTAATTTCGCTTTCTCCATTAACCATATTATTTTCTATGATAATTCCTTTCTTGATCGTAGCTGGATCTATGGCTCTTAATGATTACATAGATTTAGAGGTTGATATAATAAATAAACGAACAGATAGGCCCCTAGTTCGTGGGGAATTGAATCCAATTTGGGTGAAATGGGGATCGGTAGCGTGTTTCATTATTGGAGTAGGGTTATGTATTCCAGTTTATCCAGATAAAATTGAGATTTTTATTTTATCTGCTGCTTTTGCTTTTCTAGCAATCATATATAATTATAAACTAAAAGATTTGGGGATATTAGGCAATTTTGTTACTGCTTTAACCTTTGTTGCTCCTCACACTCTTGGAGCTTTGACTGTTGGCCTTAAAAAAGACGAAACACAATTTACAGTGGGTCTAATGATCCTAATTGTGTTTCTTGCTGCTTTTGGACGTGAAATCTATAAGGGGATAATGGATGTTGAAGGAGATGCCTTGCGTAACGCTATGACTGTTGCTCGTGTCCTTGGACCTAAAAATGCTGCAATCATATCATCAGTATTTTTTATTATTACAATCCTCCTGAGTCCTCTACCTTTTTTCTGGACATTTCAAAATAATTATCCTTATATCATCTTAGTAATAATAATGGACATCTTGTTGCTTTACACGGTAATTACCATTCTTAAAGACCAAAGTTACGAAGTAGGACGGCGAGGAAGAATAATCACTAGATTTGTAGAACTTATTGGGGTAATGGCATTCTTATTTGGTGCTATTTTCATTGATTGAGATTAATTTGAACTAGTGAAAAGGGTATTATCAATGAATCGTGGTACAGCAATTTTATGTAGTGGTTCGGTTCATTTGGAAGAAGAACTTCAGCATATTGGCTACAATATCGTTAAATCCGGACTGAACTTTGACAATAAACGTTTTTTTCCTAATAGTGATATATATACATGTATCTCAGAGATTGATTCTTTGATGCAACCAATTATAATCTTTCAAAGTGCAACTCATAGTGGTGAGATGGAAAAAGAACGTTGGACCACTGCTGATCGTTTTTTTGAAGTGCTTCAAGTTATCCATTTATTACAAAACCCTCAAATTATTAAAGAAACAGGTCATAAACAATTCGATGTTACATCAATCCCTCCAAAAGAGAATTTTTGTCTTGTTTTTACCCATATGCCTTGTGGACGACAAGATCATGCAGTAAAGACTGGTGAAAGTATTACCGCTCAAATGTTGTTAGACTTATTAGTGCCTTTAGTTCCAGGGCCAATATTTCTTGTTGAACCACATCCTCCTGAATCTTTTGTTTTTTTTAAAAATCTGTTGTCAATAGGAAAGATAAAGAAAATATCGCTTGTTCCATATATTATTGAAGAAGCTAAAAAGAAATATGATGTTTCCAACCC